>NZ_QTLK01000023.1:0-1627 GCF_003602705.1 Bacteroides sp. AM16-13 | reverse complement strand
TCATTTTCTTGAAAAACATTGGTATGATAGTTTCCTGCATTTATATCAGCGCGCCCCCTGCAAACGATTTTTCATTTTCATTTCTCATATTCTCATAAATAATACGGTAATTATATGTAAATCAATAATATAATAGTATGAGAAATAAAATATAAAATGGTATTTCTCATACTATTTCTATCATTTAGCCTTAAAAATGATGCATTTCTCATAGGTTTTAAATCGTTTCTCATCTTATTCTCATACTCCTTTTATTTATTTTACTCCTTTCTCATGCATTATGACTGTATCTTTTCCCAGACTCTCGTCGAACTTTACGATTATTCCTTTTTTTATGTCGTTTATTAAGCAACTTCCTATTGTTTACTGCTTTCCTGTGTATCATGCACCTTATATCCTTATGCTTTTCCTTAATCATTGCCATTTTTTCCTACTACTATCTGTATCGTTGCACTCGAGTGAATAGATCGTTTTCACTCGAGTAGACGGTTCTTTCTACTCTAGTGCACAGGCCTGTTCACTCGAGTGCAACGATACAGATGCAGGTAGGAAAATATGCGAATGTCTGTTCTATATACTTTCAATAAGCACTGATAATATATTGTAAAGCTGTGTCTAGTCTGGTATTCAACTTGGTCTTTAGTTTAGGATCTAGCTTGAGAATTTATAGCATAAATAGTCAAAATACTATGAGAAATGATTTGAAAGTTTATGAGAAATACGTTGTTTTCAGTATAAAACGCTGGTAATACTATGAGAAATGCCTTTTTTATTTTATTTCTCATAGTGTTATATTGATGATTTACAGTTGATTATTGTGCAACCTATGAGAATATGAGAAATGAAAAATCATTTCTAGTGGCGCTGCGTCGCTGAATATCCTGTTAATCGTATTCTGCTGGTCATGCCCAATTAACCATTCCAATTAATCCATTCCAATTAATCCATCCCCTTTAATAATCTCCTTTTGTAATGTCCCTTTGTGGTATATCCCTAGTATTCTTTTTACATTTCGTTCTTTTTCTTGTTTTCCTTCTATATCATCTTCTTGTCTCTTTCTTCCTGTTGTCTTTTTCTCTGCTGTAATTCGACTGTAATTTTGTTATTTCTTTCTTCTGCATCTTTTTCTCTTTTGCGTGCGCCTGCGCGCCCGCGTGTGATATAATAATGTGTCCCATGTGTACCGTTTCCGCCCCCAATCCACTCATGATAAAAAACATGTTCTACAACATCGTTATGCATCAGCACTTTAGCATATTCTTTCAAAAAAACTTAGAAAAAAGAGTTTAATATATTTGGATTGTATACGAAAAGGGTGTACTTTTGCACCCGCTTTCCAAGAGAAGAAAGCCTTGCAGAATTGACATAGTGAAAAAGCGAGATTGTGCTTAAAGAAAAGAACAAAAAAACTTCCGAAAAGTTTTGGAGGATAATAAATAAAGTTCTTATCTTTGCAGTCCGATTCGCAAAGAAAACGGCCTTTGTTTTTCTTTTATACATTCTTTCCCTTTCGCATAGAGAGCCAGAGAAATGAGTAAAAAGAAAAAATAAAAAAACTTCCGAAAAAGTTTGGCAGTTAAAAATAAAGCCTTTACCTTTGCACCCGCTTTTAAAACGAAAGCAGCAA
>NZ_QTLK01000022.1:1608-125693 GCF_003602705.1 Bacteroides sp. AM16-13 | reverse complement strand
TCTTCGTTGATGCCGGCGAGGAAATGGTGCCAGTCGTCTTCTTGCGTGTCAATACGCAGTTTGTAGTTGCCGCTGTAGCAAAGCGCTGCGCCGATGACGCGTCCCGTGTTCTCCTGCGGTTTGCCGTCGAGCGAGAACATCACTTCTGCATGTGCCGATTGGGAGTTGCGTACCCCGTCCGTGTTTTTGATGACTTTCATACCCGGTTGCAACGCTTCCTGGCAGAGTTGTCCTTCGTTTGCCCAGGCACCGGAAAGATGTGACAGCCAGACATTGCCGCGGCGGACAGGCAAGTAGGCAGAAGCAAACTGCTGAAGTTGGACAGGCTTCTTCTCTTCGTGACGGATTTCAGTCCATGTCTCGATGACATCCGCATCCTGCCATGCTTTGTAGCAGATGTTGACGAAGAAAGGATACACTTTGTCTTTCAGTTCTATCACCGTCAAAGTGGCATTTTCTTTTGTAAGGCGTGTTTCTTTTACGCCTATGACTGCCATTTGAAGTGTCAGGTTGCCGTCGGCATGGCGGACAGACAATGCCGTTTCGCATGGATACCCCATTCCATAGACGGGATAAGCATTTCTTCTGCATGCTGTTTCACAAATGCTTCGGATATCCGCATCGGAGGTGCGTGAGCCGTAATACAGTTGTTCCGGTGTACCGCCGTTTGGTACCGAGAGGAGCAACTGTGTCTGGGGAGTAGATATGGTGACATTCTGCGCTGACAGAAGTGTAGACAACAGCCAGACGGAAATTAGGAAAAACAGATTTCTTTTGTTAATAATTATCATAATAGCAAATTACGTGTTTTCTATGTTTACTAATGGAAACTTTTTGTATAAAGTGGATTCTCACATGAAGGCCAATCAAGAAAGCGACCTTCATTATCATTGAATTTTTCAAGTCCGTCTTCTCCAATTCTCGTCATTATAAGTTGCAACAAGTCACATAGATGGCCTTTTTGTTCTTTCAAATAATCCAAGTTGCCTTGATAAAGATACCAGTCTCTCTGAATCAATATCCACCAAAGAGAATACGTACACATTGTCATCCATTGGGGAAGTGGTGTAGAGTCACGGATCAAGTCGAGGCTTTTGGGGATCACTTCATTATACCCAAAAACCGTATTGACTGTCATCACTTCGGGATGCAAGTCTCTAATCCAAACCAAGCGGTCACGTTTTATCCCATCCCAGATATAATCTTGCATATTCAAATGCACCGTATAAGCTCCAGTTTGCCATATCTGATTCAAGCGTTCGTCATTACATCGGAACGAACCTTTGTAAGGGATATCTTGAAAAATAGAAATAGCCCGTATCTCTTTGAGGTGCAATTCTGCAGAATCGTCCAAAAGGTCAATCCGGGCAAACCGGAAACCGGAATTCCCGACTTCCAAGACCCCAAGCCAAGGTACACTAATAACAAAATCACGCATAGCATGATCGTTTGTCGCTCCATTCACTTCGTCTATGTCACACATAGCTTCGCTTACCGACTCTCCTAAGCGAACACGAATAGTAACAGGAGCATGTGAGGCTGGCATACCGGTGACAATTTGTAAGCCGCCTTGCAATTCCTTTCCGAAATCGAAAAGAATAGCAGGATGTTGCTGCCCGGTACTCGAAAGTTTACAGAGTTCATTATTCACAAGATTTGCTTGTCCATGCCCTGATCGGAGTAAATATTCTGCTCCTTGTATTAGTTGACTCTCCTGTTGCCAAACAATGCGTATCGGAGAAAGATACTCCCGTACATGGCTATCACGTTGTTGAGCAGATGATGTGACAACATGGAATAGAAAAATAGGAATGAGTACTATTATCTGACATTTTTTATACAGCATCAATTTTTCCATTATTTAGTAATTCGCATTTTTAGGGCTTGTAATCATATTCACCATTCATTACCCGTTTTACGGCATTCAAGTAACCATAACCATGCTTCATATCGGGCAAGAGATAACTTCCTTCCACCCATTCATTCCACGAGTTGATTGTAATCAGTTTGGGGCGGTCGGGGCGTTGGTCTACATATTCTTTCGTCTTCTGCAAGAAAGCTGCAAAACTTTCTGGCGAGTCATTGTAATGAACCACTTCTTTGGCTGTTTTATTCGGGAAACGCGGGGTGTCATCCCATCCTATTGATGCATTTGGGAAGAATGGCACACCCAATGAATCCAGTTTCGCTGTCCATTGATCGCGACGTTGCATGGCTTTTGTACCCCATGCCAGATAATCTTCTTCGTATGGTCATCCCCAATTGTATTTTGTCACACTGTTTACTTCTGCCTTTACAACAAGTTCTATAAACTTGTCGGTGGGAGACCCGTCACCGATGAGTTGCAAGTGCAAATCAGGGAATCCTGCCTTTTTCACTTCGCTACGGAAATAATCCATAGCCTTCTTCACACCGTCTGCATTACCGAAACTTTCCAACAGTTCATGAAAACCAAATATGGAAAATACCGGACAATTGTCTATCTTGTAATAGTTGGGCTTGTGAAAGTATTGGCGTATCACTCGTTCTACAATGATTTTAAAGTTGGCCCAGTCTACCACACCGGTCCACAGACGCGAGTTGTTGTCCTTGTAACGGTGTACATTCCAATAGTTGTGTGCCACGTTATGGTTGGCCCACATCAGGTAAAACTTCATTTTTTTATTATTCTTGGCTTTCAGAAATCCATTGTTTACGGTGCTTTCTAAAAAAGGCTGTCCGTTGAACCAGTACCAATCGAAGATAAACGTATTGATGCCGTGAGCGGTTGCCACGTCAATCCATTTCTCCATCACCTGCGTGTCATCGTCCATTTCGTATCCCCACAAAGGAACCTTTGGCTGATAGTGTCCTTCGAAACGGGGATTACCTTTTTTGATAATTTCCCATTCGCCTGTACCTTCACTCCACAGTGTGTCGCGTCCCATCGGATCATTGTGACACGACGGCCAAATATAAGCTGCCACATCATATTCATCTTGTTCTTTCAACTGTCCGCTTCTTTGGGGTGTAGAGACACAGGAGCAGATTGTTGTGATAGCAACCATTAAAAGAAGAGTAAGTAAACTCCATAAATAAGTCAGTGTTCTTAAATAATGCATATCTTTTTTTATTTTAAATAGTGAATAATTTAATCTGTTCATTAAAGTAGAAGGTACACCTTGATTTCATTTAAAGGTAACGTCGCGCTGATTTCTTCCGAGTTGCAGAACTTTCCTCATAACAAAATCATAGTGTCGGCAACAATATCTTCGGCTTGTACTATGTCATGAGTGCAAGCTCGTGCGATTATAATAAGTACTCCCTACAATACAACTTTTATCAGGTGTTACTTTATTCTGCTTGGAAACTTTTAGTTTGTACATCACGGGAGTTCGGCCCTACCATAACATCAAATTCTCCGGGTTCGTAAACATAGTGTAATTCGGAATTATAGAATTTCAAGTCATCTTTCGTAATAACAAACTTAACATCACGACTTTCCCCGCTTTTCAGGAAAATGCGTTCAAAACCTTTCAACTCTTTCATTGGACGGGCGACCTCCGCGTAAATATCACGAAGGTACAGTTGTACCGTTTCATAACCATCATAGTTTCCTTTGTTGGTTACAGTGACAGATACAGTCAACTCACCATTCTTAGGCAAGGTTTCCGAGCTAATTTGCAATCCACCATAAACAAAGTCCGTATAACTCAAACCATATCCAAACGGATACAGAGGTTCATTACTCTCATCCAGATAATTGCCGGCATAACGGTTGAACACATGATTGTCGGGATCAGGACGACCTGTATTCAAATGATTGTAGAATAGCGGCAGCTGTCCCACTGAACGTGGGAAGGTAGTTGTCAGTTTGCCGCTTGGAGTGACTTTGCCAAACAATACATCGGCAACCGCGTCTCCTGTTTCGCTACCGCCAAACCAGACATTCAATATGGAATGAACATTCGCATCCTCCCAATTCAAGACCAGAGGACGTCCTGTGAACAGAAGAAGTACGACAGGTTTGCCCGTTTTCACTAAAGCCTTCAATAAATCTTGTTGTGTATCGGGTATCTCGAGGCCGGTGCGTGAAGCCGATTCACCGCTCATTTCCGCACATTCACCCAAAGCGGCAACAATGACGTCTGAACGGGAAGCCACGCGTAAAGCCTCGTCCAACAGTTGTCGGTTATCTCTACGTTCCAGCGGGCGAATACCCGTAGCAGCTTTTTCTGTTTCCGTATCATAATATATGTTGCTGCCTTTTGCATATAGAATTTCAGCCTTGTCACCCGCTGCCGCACGGATTCCTTCCAACAATGTTCTGTGGCGGGACGGTGTACATGTCATGCTCCACATACCGCACATATTATTACGTGCGTCCGCCATCGGACCGATCAGGGCAATCCTGCCTTTTTGCTCAAGTGGAAGCAGCTTGTTGTTATTCTTTAATAGAACAAATGTTTCAGCCGCAATCGCACGTGCTGCAGAACGGTGTTCAGGCGTATAAAGTTTTTCTTTGGCACGCAGGGCATCGCAATATTTATACGGATTGGAGAACAGTCCCAGTTTATATTTGGCTTCCAATACACGGCGACAAGCCGTATTAATCTGCTTTTCCGTTATCTTCTTTTCTTTCAGGGATTCCTCCAATGTATTGAGAAACCCGCATGAAACCATATCCATATCCGTTCCTGCCTGTAAAGCGCGAATGGAGGCTTCCTTCAGAGGGGCGACACCATGGGAGGACATTTCGGCTATCGAATTGTAATCTGTTACCAATAGTCCTCCGAAGCCCCATTCATTCCGGAGCAGGTCGGTCAGTAACCATTTGTTGGCTGTGGCGGGAATACCGTCAACGATATTAAAAGAGCTCATGACACTGCCTGCACCGGCGTCAACGGCAGCTTTATAAGGAGCCAGATATTCGTTATACATACGTAGTCGGCTCATATCCACTGTATTGTAATCACGTCCCGATTCGGACGCCCCATAAAGTGCGAAATGTTTCACACAGGCAAGAATCTCATCGTTGCCTTGCATATTGTTTCCCTGATAACCACGCACATACGCTTTTGCCATTAAAGAACCCAGGTAAGGATCTTCTCCACTTCCTTCTGCGATACGTCCCCAACGGGCGTCACGACAAATATCGACCATCGGGCTGAATGTCCAGTTAATACCGTCTGCGCTGGCCTCAATAGCGGAGATACGTGCCATACGTTCGACGGCCAGCGTATCCCAACTACAGGAAAGTGCCAATGGGATCGGGAAAATAGTTTCGTAGCCGTGGATAACGTCTGCACCTACAAGTAGAGGTATTTTCAATCGGCTTTCTTCTACCGCAAGGTGCTGTAGGACATTGATTTTCTGAATGCCCTTGACATTGAAGAAGCCGCCTATTTCCTGTTTGCGAATCATATCGCTAAGTTCACCGTTCATCACCGAACCTGTCACGAGATCACCGCCCGAAGGCAGGTTCAGTTGTCCGAGTTTCTCACGGAGAGTCATCCGGTCCATTAAGTCGGTAATAAAACGGTCCATTTCCCTATCTTCTCCTTCCCCAGAAGGTGAGCAGGCAAAAAGAATAAGCCCGAAAAGGGCGCAAGATATAAGATTTCTTATCTTCATTTTTCTTGTTATTGGGTTATTTATATTTGTTGTCTGATTTTTCTTTCCATACCACTACTCCTGCAGGTTCGAGGCGTGCACTGCCGATCAATGATTATGTCCGGTCACCGGAGAGACGGCACGGTCCAGCCACTCAAAATCATACTTTCCTTCTTCCGGCTCCATCATGGCCCAGGCGAACTCTGCAAAATAGGTGAACTTGATTCCTATCTCCGCCATTCTTTTCAGATCACGTTCCCATTGGGAGGAATCCCATTGCTCGGGGTAATAATAAGAACCCAAAGCAAACAACTCTTCCGGAGGAAAAGACTTATCGACCGGAGACTGGGAAAAGGATGCCAATGAAAACAATAAAGCTAAAACCAACAAGAATTTCTTCATGGATATTATTTTAAGTTTCATCGCTATAATAAATAACAGGTTAGCGCAATGGTCTGGCTTTTATTCCGCCGGAAGTCATTTTTACAGGTTTGATAGTACCGTTTGTATTAAAATACATTCGGTCAATGCAAGTAATGCGGTAGTTCCCATCGGTTTCACCCAAAGGACGGCGATGGTAGACAATATACCATTCATCCTTTCCCGGACCTTTGATAATGGAATGATGTCCGGCGCCATTAGCTATTTTAGTGTCCTGCTCCAGAATCTTCCCAACTCTTTTGAACGGACCAAAAGGCGAATCCGCAATGGCATACGCTACACAATAATCGGGTCCTGTCCAGTCGCCTTCTGACCACATGAAATAATATTTGCCATTGTGTTTAAGCATAAAAGGTCCTTCTATATAATTTTCCGGAGTCACTTCTTTATAAGTCGTTCCGTCTTCAAAAGGTACGATACTGATTAGATCAGGTCCCATCTTCACCATATTGCAATGTCCCCAACCACCGTAATACATATAATACTGACCGTCATCGTCCTTGAAAACAAACTGGTCAATAGGTTGCGCTCCGTTCACGATCTTGCCAATCAGCGGCTTTCCGAGCGCATCCTTGAAAGGACCTTCCGGACGATCGGCTACAGCCACACCTATACCTCCCACTTCATTCTCATGATATATATTGTTTGCTCCAAAATAAAAATAATATTTCCCATTTGCTTCTATCACGGCAGGTGCCCATAAAGCATTCCTCAACCAGCTGATATTTTCGACAGAAAGGACTTTCGGATGTTTCTTCCAGTGTATCAAATCCGGGGAGGAAAAGGCATCCATGTACAATTGTTGTTCGAAAGGAGCTGAATAAGTCGGATAAATCCAGTATTTATCACCGAAAACGACTCCTTCGGGATCTGCATACCAACCGTCAAAAACCGGATTAGTGCTTGTTTGTTTTTTGCCTGTATTTTTTTGAGAAAATAAGGTCACTGAACAGCAACACATAATCATGAAAAAGAATACTATTTTGGAATTCATGTCTATAAATATTAAAGTTATGTCACAAAAATGATGAAAAATCAATGAAATAAAGGTTGATTATTTGCCAATAAATAGCGAAAATCAACCAAATTGCCGGAAAAATAATTATTTCATATATTACTGCTTGTAAAGGGCTGGTTTGATTTGTTTTTTCACTTTCTTTGTTTGCAGGTTCAACACTTTTGTTATATATTGCCGCCCCATTTTCGTTGTAGCTGTCTTTAATTTCTTAATTAGTCATTTAACAGGCTATTATGTTATATATATTATAAGTATTACTATGCGAATTTTATTGTATTTTCTCCTTATTCTTTTAATGGGTTGCTCATCTGGTCAGAATAAAAAAACACATGAGCGGGTAGACTTCGATTCCGTATCTGTTTATACGAATCCGCTTTTGTCAAGAGGAGGAGACCCATGGGCGGTATTCCATAACGGAATATATTATTATACCCAAAGTATGAGCGACCGTATCACTTTATGGGCAACAGATGATATAACCCGGTTGGCGGAAGCATCCCAGAAAGATGTGTGGGTACCTCAAAATTCGTCAAACGCATTTCATCTTTGGGGACCTGAAATACATTACATTAATAATAAATGGTATATTTATTGTTGTGCGGATGATGGAAATATTGATAATCGTCAGATTTATGTGCTTGAGAATGAGTCTGCTGATCCGATGAAAGGGGAATTTGTCATGAAGGGAAGAATATCAACTGATGAAGGTAATAATTGGGCAATTCATGCCAGTACTTTTGAACATGGAGGAAAGCGTTATTTAATCTGGTGTGGATGGCAAAAACGTAGAGTTTATCAGGAAAATCAATGTATTTATATTGCCGAAATGGAAAACCCATGGACACTGGCTTCTGACCGTATTTTGATTTCCGAACCAGAATATGAATGGGAATGCCAGTGGATCAGTATAGATGGTAATAAAACTGCCTATCCGATTCGTGTCAATGAAGCACCGCAATTCTTCTATTCTTTGAAGAAAGATAAGTTATTGATTTATTATTCGGCAAGTGGTAATTGGACTCCTTACTACTGTGTAGGACTGCTGACTGCCGATACTGACAGCGATCTGCTGAATCCGGCTTCTTGGAAAAAGGTACCGGAGCCTGTGTTTAAGCAAGCACCGGAAAATCATGTATATGGTCCCGGTAGTATCTGTTTTATTCCTTCACCTGACGGCAAGGAATGGTATATGCTTTATCACGCCCGCAAGAGCTTGTATGATATGCTTGTTTTGGATAGCCGGACGCCGCGTATGCAGAAAATAGAGTGGGATAAGGAAGGAATCCCTGTTTTAGGAATTCCGCAGAAAGAAGGATTCCCGCTTCGTAAACCGTCAGGTACTCTTGAACGCAAATGAAAATATGGGGCGTATTTTTTGCAATACGCCCGTTTTGTTCAAAAAGAGCCCGTTTCTTTCTTTTCTTATTCAAATGGTCTTTTTCTCCACAAAAAGAAAAATTCTCATCTTTTATTGAATATTTTTTTTCCTTTTTTTTAGTGCGTATTACTTATGTTTGCAACGTAATCTATTAAATAAATCAACTAATGTAAAACGCGCAATGAGAAATGAAAATCTATTGTCTTTTCTTCTTATAAAGAGAAGAATCTTAAAACTACTGGCTATAAAATATGCATACAGTTTGATTGTTTTATGCGGAATTAGTTTTATAGCATGTGCAGATGATGATCCCGTAAAAAAGAATCCTTATCTACAAACGAGCACCCGTGCTATGTTGAAAGAGGTAGTGGAAGTGGTGTTTAACAATATCGATAGTAATACTGACGTTACTGTTGACTTTGGTGACGGAACGGTCAAGGAAGGGAAAGCGGCTACGCCTATCACTCATGCTTATACACAAAGTGGTGACTACACGATGTTAGTGACAGCGGGTGAGCATGCAGTACAGAAAAGGATTCGTATTTACGACTTATTGGCACTGACAGAAGCCATGAAGCAATTCAGGGATGCAGATAACAAAATGGTATGGGCTATGACGCATCGCTCTCATACAACAGACAAGACTATTCCCGAAAATTCGGTATCTGCTGTAGAAGCTGCCATCAATGCAGGAGCGGATGTGATTGAATGTGACACTCATCTCACAAGCGATGGAGTAGTCGTGGTGTGTCATGACCAGACAATCAATGCTACGACTAACGGCACAGGAGATATTACGAAAATGACTTATGCTGAAATTCAGCAATATAATCTGTTGGACCGGAATGGAAGAGTGACCGATGAGAAGATGCCCACATTGGAAGAGTTTCTGAAAGCAGGGCGTGGAAAAATATATTTCAATCTGGATTATTCTCCACGCACAGCCTCTACCCAAGAGGTGATGAATATTGTCAAGGAACTGGATATGATGGAACAAGTCTTTTTCTATTGTAACAGTAGCCAGAAAGCAGAAGAAGTGCTGGCTATTTCTAAAAAGGCACACGTGTACACATGGGCACAAAACGCTTACAAACCTTTGGTAGGGCTTCCGGGTAATTACTTCGTGCAATATTCTTATGCTCCTGGCGGACAAAGTACTCCCATAGGAACTGCTGTCAGTGAGGGAATGATTCCTACAGTCAATATGCTTCATGTATTATCCGGATTAATACCTGAATATGATATAAATACGACTTATCTGGATGAACTTCTTCAGATTTATCCTAAAGTACGTATGATACAGACAGATGCACCGGAAGTATTAATCTCCGCTTTACAAGCAAGAGGATTGCGTTAACTTTATCATCTAACATAAAATCATTTATTTATGAAGAATATTCATTTCAAAACGTGTACCTGTCTGTTAGGTATACTACTGATACTGTTTTCTGGTATACAGGTAAAGGGAGCTTCTTGGGAAGTTCAGCAGGAAAGTAAGGTATCAGGTACGGTGACGGACGAAAAGGGCGAACCTGTTATTGGCGCTTCCGTAGTAGTCGTAGAATCGAAACAGGGTACTATTACAGATATAGACGGTAAATTTTGGGTGAACGTACCTAAGAATGGACACCTGAAAGTGTCTTATATCGGTTATGAAACACAAGAAGTGGTTGTGAAGGACCGTCAGTTATTGAAAATCGTATTGAAAGAAGAATCGACCGCTTTGAATGAAGTGGTAGTGGTGGGCTACGGTACGATGAAACGGAAAGAAATGACTTCGGCTATTTCGCATATAGGCGCGAAAGATCTGAATCAGATCTCCAGCCTCGATGCCTCCATGCTTTTGCAGGGGAAAGTTTCCAGCGTTTCGGTTTCTAACACAGCTTTGGCCGATCCGAACAATCAAGGAAGTATTCAGATTCGTGGTGTCTCTTCCCGTAATGCAGGTTTAGGACCGTTAATTGTGGTAGACGGAGTGCCGGGAGGTGATATGACGAATATTAATCCTGCCGATATTGAATCGATTGATGTATTGAAAGACGGTGCTGCTTCTGCGATCTATGGTACGCGAGGTAGTAACGGGGTTATCCTGATTAATCTAAAGAAAGGAACCAAAGATGGACAGGTTCATACAACCTATAGTACTTCCGTAACCTTTAATAAAGCTAAAAAAGAACTCGACATCATGAATGCGGAAGAATACCGTGCTTATCGCACAGTGTCTAATCCGCTCTCTGATATGGGCGCTGATTCCGACTGGTTTGATGCCGTTACTCAACTAGGAGTAACTCACATGCATACATTGACTTTTTCCGGAGGAAATGCCAGGACCAACTATCGGGTGACCGCCGACTATCGTAATGCCCGTGGTATTGATTTGCGTTCCGACCGTCGTGAATATGGAGCACGTGCCAATATTAACCATACAACTAAAGATGGGCTATTCACGTTTTCTGCTAATATAACTCCTCGTGTTATCGACCGGAACAAATCAGCCAGTGTATATAGCAATGCTATTAAAAACAATCCGACAATGCCTATTTATGATTCGGAGTCGGTTAATGGATACTATCGTTTTCCCAGTGGAACGGAAGGTTCTAATATCGTAGAGCAATTGAATGAAGAAGAGAATAGTACAGAGATTAAGTTGCTGGAATGGAATGCTACGGCTGCTGTTAATTTGTTACCTTTGTTTAATCCGAAGAACCCGGACATGGTATTGAAGTCACAGGTAACTATTTCTCAATATCAGGTTGATAAATTCAACGGATGGTTTACACCGTCTACTTATGGTTCTAACGTAAATGATGGCGTCACCGGAAAAGCCAGCCGTGACTTCGACAAAAGTACGACTAACAATCTGGAATGGGTAACAAATTTCTCTACACGTATCAAGGACCATCAGATCCGTGCAATGGTGGGTTATAGCTATAATTACGGTGTAAATTCCGGAATGTCTGCTGAAAACTGGAATTTCTCTTCGGATGGATTGACTTATAATAATCTGGGTTCCGGGCTGGAAGCGGCAAAGGATGGAAAAACAATGATGGGGTCCTATAAGAATGACCATAAGTTAATCAGCTTCTTCGGACGTGTTAATTATGATTGGAAAGAACGCTATCTGTTTACTTTCTCTTTACGTCACGAAGGGTCTTCCCGCTTTGGTGAGAATCATAAATGGGGTAATTTCCCGGCTGTATCTGTCGGCTGGCGTATCTCGGATGAGAAGTTTATGAAAGGGCTTTCATGGATTGATGACTTGAAGGTGCGTTATGATTATGGTGTCACCGGTAATCAGGAAATAGGAAATTACAATTCTCTGGCTACTTACCGGGCTTTCGGCTGGTATCAATACAATGGTAATCGTTTTCATGTATGGGGGCCGGGCAAAAACGCAAATTCGGAACTGCGCTGGGAGAAAGGACATAATCAGAATATAGGTTTGGACTTCTCGTTCTTCCAACACAAAGTAACCGGTTCATTTAATTATTTTCATCGTAAACAAAGTGATTTGCTCGGAGATTATTCTGTACCGGTACCACCTAACTTGTTCTCCACCATCTATACCAATGTAGGTACATTACGTAATACCGGTTTCGAACTTGATGTTACAGTAAATGCTGTCCGGACAAAGGATTTCACTTATAGTTTCACATTAGTGGGGGCTACTAATAACAATAAGTTTGTTAGTTTTTCCAACGATATATATAAAGGACAAAAATATTACTCTACCTGTAGCATGGCGAATCCGAATAATCCGGGATATTTGCAGCGGATTGAAGAAGGGGAACGTATTGGTAACTACTTTACATATCGTTATGCAGGAGTGGATAAAAAAGGTGACTGGCTGATTTATGATAAAAAGGGGAATGTGATTCCTGTAGCCCAAGGTACGGAAGAGGATAAGTCTGTGACCGGAAACGGTTTGCCGAAATTCACCGGCTCTATGACGCATAACTTCACTTATAAGAACTTTGATTTGTCTGTTGCCCTCCGTGGTGCTGCCGGGTTTGACATATTCAACGTGCATGATTTCTATTTCGGATTGCAGAGCATGACTACCAACCAGTTGACGACCGCTTATTCGAAGAATGCACATATCACGACAGGTAAGAATGTGATTACCGACTATTTCATCGAACCGGGTGATTATCTGAAGATAGACAACGTCACTTTAGGATATACCATGAACCTGAATAAGAAATATATTGAAAAGATACGTTTGTTCGGTACGGCCAACAATCTTTATACGTTTACGAAGTTTACCGGTGTAGATCCTTCTACCTACGAAGTGAACGGACTGACACCGGGTACTTTCGGAGGAGGATATAACTATTATCCGTCTGCTTTTCAGTTTATTTTAGGATTACAAGTAAGTTTCTAATAAAAGACGATTATGAAAATAACAAAATATATCATTGGATTAGGGATAATGGCAGGTACAGTCATTAGTTTGCCATCCTGTACAGATCTGTCGGAAACGGTGTATGATCAGGTCATGTCTCAAAACTATTATAATACCAAACAGGATGTTATCAACGCCGTTTTTCGTCCGTTTGAGCATATCTATGAATCCATTGTCAGACGTCATGAACACGAAGAACTGACAGGGGATCAGTTGATAACGCCTACTCGGGGAACTTGGTGGTATGATGGCGGTAAATGGGAAAAATATCATTATCATCAATACGATGACATTAATCAGGAAGACTGGACAAACGAGTGGGAAGGCATGTATGGCGGTATCGGTCAATGCAATCTGGTGTTGGATGATTTGTCTCAATTGAATCCTTCTAAATTTAATTTAAGTGACAGTGAGTTTGATAGTTTTAAAGCGCAACTACGTTGTATGAGAGCTTATTGTTATCTTCGCCTGCTTAATAGTTACCGTAATTGTATCTTAACTACGACTTCTGACCAAGCGGTCAATGAACAGCCGGAAAACCGGAAGCAGGTATCTCCACAGGTTATGTTTGATTTTATCGAAAGTGAGTTGAGAGATGTCTGTCTGGTAGCTTTACCTTCCAAAATCGGACAATCTGGTAATGGCGGTCAACAAGGACAATTTACCAAGGCGGGAGCTGCTGCATTGCTGGTACGTCTTTATTTGAATGCGGAAAAGTGGATTGGACAGCCCAAATGGCAGGAATGTATCGATATGTGTGAGCGTATCACCGGAGGAGAATTCGGTTATTATGCAATCGCTAATAACTGGTACGAACCTTTTGACTGGAATAATGAAATGTGTAATGAAGTAATTCTCGGTTTTCCCGGTTCTTATGGATTGACTAGCTGGCATCTGCAAAATGACAAGAGAACTGTTTACGGACGGGCCCTTCCTTATGGTTGTGAGAAATACCTGAAAATTGAAGGAAATGGCAGCCGAAATCCCAAATATGCACTTTCGCCAAGTTATAATAACCAGCAACCACGTGCATTGTTTGATTATGAATTGGGCATGGTTACGCAGAAATTCGCCAAATATGCAGGCGATAAACGTTATAAACAATATGTAAATACGAGTAATAATACACGGGAAGGTATGTTCTTCATGGAAGGGAAAATAGCTAATTCCAGTATTAGTGGGGGATATGCCAAGAATCCGGATAATCAATATGTCCTTTACCTACTTGATCAAGTGGGACGTTTTGAAGGTAACGCAGAATCCGGTTATATTGCCAACCCGAATTATCAGGAGTCTAAACTGGGAAACGGAGATTTCAACTCGGGGCTTTACTGTGTGAAGTATCCTTTCTATCCGTTTGATGGAGGATATTTTATAGAGTCGGATTATACGGAAATCCGTTTGGCGGAGATTATTTATTCGCAGGCGGAATGCCTTCTTCGTCTCGGACAGGCAGGCGAGGCCGGCAAGCTGTTGAACAGCGTGCGTAAACGCAACTATGAAAACTTTACTGCAGATATCGCTTATCAGCCGGAAGGTAACGTGGTACTTGATCTAAAAGAAATGCTTGATGAATGGGGGCGGGAATTTCTTGCGGAGAGCCGTCGTCGGACGGATTTGATCCGCTTCGGAAGATTTCAGGATGCATGGTGGGACAAGAAACGGGATGCAGATACTCATTATGAATTGTTTCCGTTTTCACAGACCCAATTGGAGCAGAATGAATATCTGAAACAGAATCCCGGTTATCCGGATATTGCCCGTTAAGCGGTGAACTGTAGTTATTTCAATTTAGTGTACAAGTTTAAAATGAAGAAAAATGAAAAATAAGTTGCTCACAATATCAAAGATTGGGCTTCTGGCCTTCACTATTTTAGTGAGCCAGGCGTGTCAGGAAGATTATGAGATGGTTGATCCTCCGATGATTACTGATTATGATGATGATCTGGATGAAGAAGTTGTCTTGCAAAAAGGACTGGAAAGTTATTTTGTAACTCAATTCGGTGAAGGGGACATGGATGGTACTTCATGGGATCAGGCAATGGATGTAGCTGGTTTTCGCAAATTATTGAGTGGATCTATCGATCTGTCCAAGAGTACTATTTACATGAGCCAGGGAAAATATGTGATGTCCGAGACCGGAGGACTCGGGGTGATTATCCGCAAAGACATTAAAGCGATCAAAGGAGGATATAGTTTGTTGAGCGAAGGGATGGATCTGACGAAGCGTTCTATTGATACTTATAAGACAGTGATCAGCGGAGATGTAAACGGTAATAATCAGGCTGATTCCGGTGATTGCGGACTATTGTTGGTGAAAGGAGGGATTATTGGGATTGAAGGAGTTACTTTTCAATATGGGTACCTTTCTAATAATGATGCCAAGTCTAACGAGTGTGGTAGCGGAATTTATATCAATGGTAACGTCAATAGCACCTCTGTCGAATTAACGGATTGTATTATCAGGGATTGTAAAACGGAAGCTGTCAACGGGCAAGGAGGAGTAGCGGGAGGTACAGCTATTCTTATTGCTTCCGGGAGCTCGAAACTGAACAATGTGAAGTTCCTGGATAATGCGGCGGATAGCCGTGGCGGAGCAATACGGTGTAACAGCAATAAGGCTGTTGTGTTTATGAATAATTGCCTGATAACTGGCAATTCAGTAAGAGAACTTTTTGGGGTCGGTATTCAGATATCATCGGGACATATTTGTATGAATAACACAACCATTGTCGGAAATCCGGGAAAAGGTGCTGCTTTAAACGGGGGAGGTAGTTTCATGCTCGCTAATAGTACGATTGTAGGGCATGATATTGATCAGGAGTATGGCGCCTTTCGATGTGAAACCTCTATTGATGGTGATACTAAGTTTATTAATAACCTGTTGATTTCCGAGAATTCTACCGCTCCAAGCTTCATTTTGAACGGAGCGAATAAAGAAGCTTACTCCATGGGATATAACTTGTATCAGCGAGTTAATAATTTCACAATGGGCGTTTCTGATACTGCTTATCCTACCCTTGTGAATGGCAACCTGACGGAAGAGGGTGTTTATAAGTGGAATATTGACCAGATCGGACAGGTGGGTGGTTATGCTACCAAACAAGCTGTAATCAATGCTGTGAAAAGTTTCAATCCTGCTGCTTCTCCTATGGTTAATTTAGGTGAGGTATTCGTGGAATGGATGGGTGAAGATGCTTTCGGATTGGATCAGCGTGGCGTGACACGCAATCCTGATAAGATGCAAATGGGAGCTTATGATGCTGTATTGTCCAACTGAATCTTTAAAAAGTAATTGTGATATGAAAAACAAATTTTATATAATGACCGCTTTGGTCATTAGTCTGACAGGCTGTTCAAACATTGAAGACGGGACGCAGCCGACCGGCAACTTTCCCGAAGATCATATAATCCGTGTTGTAACAGAAGTGAAGGCTCCTGTGTCGCGTGCCGGATATGATGCAAGTAATCTGGAGAGTTTTGGACTGATCATTCATAACAGTGAAAACATTGCTTATGATTATAATTCGCAAATGGTAAAATCTAATAATGACTGGAATACGGCGGACGGGCAACAAATGCTTTGGGATAATGCAAGAACTCCGGTAACAGTAGTGGCGTATGCTCCTTACATTTCGGAAGCTAGTTTAGACACTCCGTTAGCTATCAACATACAAAGCAACCAAACTACTGAAGAAAAGGTGATTGCTTCTGATTTCCTGTTGACTAAATCAATGGTTGATCCGAAACAGGATCTCACCGCAGATGGTAGATTGAAAGTTACTTTGGATCATGCCATGAGCAAGCTGATTATAAAAGTGACGGTAAATAATGGTATGGAAGATGCGGCGATCAGTAAACTGGGCGATATGGCTGTAAATGGTACAATAGCGGGTGGTATTTGTGATTTGTCAGTGCCGGAACCGGTAGTCATTCCACGGGAAGATGCTGTAGCTACAACTATCGCCCCTTATAAGGGTACGGATGGGTATGAATGTATTCTTCTCCCGCAAACAATAATAGAAGGCTTTTCTGTCAATTTCAGTTATGACGGAAAATTGTATATATGGACTGCCGAAGAGCCCATTGAGTTGCAAAAGGGAGTAGAGCATACGCTGACACTGAATGTAAATGAAACGGCACGGTTGGCTACCATGCAAATGAAATATCGGGCAACCGGTCAGATTATCGATCAGAAATAAAAAGGAGGAGATGAGTTATGAAAATTACTAAACATATATTGGCTGCATGTATATTAACGGGTATGGCAGCTTGTGATACGGATAAAGAGATAGCCGTGTTCAATGAAGACTCCGGTGCAATCAAGATCAATGCTGTTATTGATGCTGCATATACCCGTAGTAATCCTACAGGAACAAATGAACAGCAAATGCAATTTAATAATGGAGACCAGATTCTGTTGAGTTGCGAAGATGGTAGTGTGACTTATATGTTGTCTGGAGGGCAATGGGCTCCTACGGATAACTATTATCTTAGGTGGGGAAATGAACCTGTTACTTATTCTGCCTTTTATCCGGTGACTGAAGGAACAAGCGTAGCCAACTTCTCTCTTCCTATTAATCAGCAGAGTTTGGAAAATCTGGCGAGCGCAGACTACATGACTTGCACAGTAGAAGATGCTATAAATGAGGGATCAGGTGTCCTTCATCTGAATATGAACCGGAGAATGGCGAAAGTTATCATGACATTGGACGATATAGACTCACAAAGTAAAGCTCTAGGAGTTAAAATCGGTTCCTATCAGGGATATACGGACGGAAATGTTTCATCGGGAACTGCACTTGTTTCACCGTATGTCACCATTCCTGAAGGAGGGAAAGCCGGACAAAGCGGATGTAAATATACGGCGATCGTAGCTCCGGGAACTGCAAATCCTAATAGTACTTTCGTTTCTTTAAATTACAAGGGGGAAGATCTGGTATTGCCGGGCATTCCTGCAATAAAGGCCGGATTTTGTTATGAATTTACTTTGAAAGTAGAAGGTTCGGTCATTAGATTGAGTGAACCGATTGTCACTCCATGGGAGACTGGTACAATCAATGGGGGAGATGCAACGGAATTGCAATTGGACGCTTATTATGTGAAAGAGCATGCTACAGGGAATGCTACCGGTATGGATTGGGATAATGCAATGGGAGTAGACGGGTTACGCAATCTATTGAGAACTAACACTAACAGTGCGATCACGACTGCGAATGCTAAGAAATTGGATGGTAAGAATATCTATGTGGCAGGCGGTACCTATTTGATAGCAGATCAGGAAGCCGGTCTGAAAATAGAGTATAGCGGATATAGTAAACAAGTCGAAATAAAGGTTGTGTGTGGATATGATCCTCAAAGTACCCGGAAGGATTTAAGCAAGCGTGATCCTGTCCGGTATCTGACTACTTTCACAGGAGATGCAAATAATAACGGCATTGCGGATGCGGGTGATTATTCCTTGTTTACATTAGGAAACCAGATAGATATTACATTTGAAGGTTGTACGTTCTCTTGCGGTTATCATCCCAATGAGAAAATAAATGGCTATAGTGGTGGATTCCTGATTGCGAATGGTAGCAGTGGCAATGCAACATTACAGTTGAATCATTGTATCATTGAAAAGTGCTATAATGCGGGAGTAAATGGTTCAGGTGAGGCTGGTGGTTCCGGTATATTCATGTATAAGGGGACAGCCAAACTAAATCATGTGCAGTTGAGAAACAACAAGGCATCTTCGCGTGGAGGCGCAATTCGTGTCAATGACAGTGGAAGTATTCTTTTTATGAATAATTGCTCCATTACAGGCAATGAAGGCGGACAGTTCGGTTATGCTATTCAAATGTCAAACGGTCATTTATGTATGAATAATACAACTGTTACCAATAATAGTGGTAGAGATGGAACCATTAACGGCGCGGGGAGTATGTTGATTGTAAACTCTACCATTATCGAGGATGGTGCTCAAAATAGCGGGGCTGTTATTCGTTGTGAATCCTGGCCGGCCCGGCAATCATTCTTGATGAATAATATCATCCTGAATAAAAATGCAGCTAATCCGGTTGTTGAAATGTCCGGTGATGATACTCGCCATTTGACATCCAAAGGGTATAATCTGATGGGCGGTACGATCATGCCTGCATCAACCAACAAGTTTACAACATCAGAGTTTGATAAGTATAACAGTACGATTAGCTCTTTAAATGTCGTATGGGATGCCAATCGTTCTGTCTATACTTGGGACGGGAATGTGAATGAGTTTACCCGGACTGCTGCCGACGCTGTTAAGAATGCGATCACAACCGGCTTTAAACCGGATAGTTGTCCTTTCCAGAATTTAGGTGAGGAGTTTGGAAAATGGTTGGATGAGATGGATGCTTTTTCCACTGACCAGTTGGGGAATCCGCGTGATAAAAATGCGATGTGGCCGGGAGCTTATCAAGAATAATGATACAATTTATTTAAACGAATGACAATGAAAAACTACAAACTGATATGGTTAGGGATATTCTGTTGTTTGCAACCTCTTATATTGTTTGCGCAACGGGGAGAAATGATCCGTAAGGCATTTTTAGATCCGAAGTCCGATCAGGTGTTAGTCGTGGCACACCGGGGGAACTGGCGGAGTGCACCGGAAAATTCCGTAGCGGCAATTGATAGTGCCATACAAATGGGAGTGGATATTGTGGAGATTGATATTCACAAGACTAAAGACGGACAATTAATATTGATGCACGATGACCGTGTAGACCGGACAACCAATGGTAAAGGATTGATTAAGGATTATACATTGGCAGAAATCAAGAAGTTGAAACTGAAAGATAAGGATGGAAATCTGACAGAACATATTGTTCCAACATTGGAAGAGGCATTGTTGGCAGGCAAAGGTCAGATTATGTTTAACTTGGATAAGGCGTATTCTGTGTTTGACGAGGTATACGCTGTGCTCGAGAAAACCGGAACTGCCAGTTTGGTGATAATGAAAGGAGGCCAGCCGGTGGAAACTGTCAAAAGTGAGTTTGGAGATTATCTGGATAAAGTGATTTACATACCGGTGATAGGACTTGACGGAAAGGATGGCGAAAAGAAGGTCAGGGACTATATGACACAGCTGCATCCTGCTGCCTTCGAATTGGTTTATTCGGATTCTTCCAGTCCTTTGCCTCGAAAAGTGAAATCGATTATTCTGGGAAAGAGTCGGATTTGGTACAATACGTTGTGGGCTTCTCTTGCGGGAGGGCATGAAGACGATCAGGCTTTAAAAGATCCGGATGGAAACTATGGATATCTGATTGAAGAGCTGGGGGCACGGATTCTCCAGACTGATCGTCCGGGGTTCATGCTGGATTATTTGAGAAAAAAGGGATTACACGATTAATTGTCTGAAGACAATGAGGTAAATGTATTGTTTGGCACACAGATAACGTCGATGAGATCAATAGACGTTATCTGTGTTGTTTTTATCTATTCTCCAAGTGAAAATAATTTTGAGATTTGGCTTGGGTTACTAAAATAGCTATATTTGACTCGCTGAATCGACATGGGTATATAATATGAAAAAAGCAATAATAGCATTTATCAGTCTTATTATTTTTTGTATTGAGCCATTAATGGCATCTGCAGAGTTTTCTTTTAAGAAATATCAAGTAGAAAACGGATTGTCTCATAACACAACTTGGTGTGCAATTCAAGATAGTTATGGCTTTTTATGGATAGGTACGAGTAACGGGTTGAACTGCTATTATGGTAGCGGAAATAAAATTTATCGGAATGTTCTAAATGACAAATATTCTTTAGGGAACAACTTTGTCGGTTCTTTGATGGAAGAGGGTGAAGACCTTTGGATAGGAACAAGTTCCGGGCTATACATTTATGATCGCTCTGACGATCATTTCTTGTATTTTGATAAGACAACTAAATATGGAGTATTCATTAGTTGCGAAGTCAAGAAAATCGTAAAAACTAAAAATGGTTTGATTTGGATAGCTACTTTGGGACAAGGCATCTTTATTTATGATCCGGTAAAAGACGTTCTGACTCAAAATAGTATCCGGACTTTTTTTGCCTGGGATATTTGCCAGGGTACGGATTCTCTTGTCTATGTCTCTTCTATGCAGGAGGGATTATTGTGCTTTGATGAACAAGGAACTTTTCTGCAAAGTTATCCGGTTTCATTCGAATTGAATATTGGCAATCAGAGGATTAACTGTCTCCATAGTATTGATCATGAAATTTGGTGCGGTGTGGGGACGAATTCGTTAGGGTGCTATCAGGAAGGAAGTCAGGAATTAAAAATATATAATACGTCTGCAGAGAGTTTCAGTTCTATTCTTTGTCTGATGGACTATAACGGGAAAGAAATGCTGGTTGGTACAGACAATGGCATTTATTTATTTGACCGTGAGCGTAAGACATTTCGTAGGGGAGACTCTCCGTTTGGTTTATGGGCTTTGAGCGATCCGACTGTACACGCGATGATGCGGGATAATGAAGGTACACTTTGGGTAATGACTAATTCCGGTGGAATAAATTACATGTCTAAACAGTCGAAGCGTTTTTCTACTTATTCTCTGTCTTTGACGGGGATGGAAAAAGCAGATAAGGAGATAGGACCTTTCTGTGAAGATCGGGAGAAGAATGTTTGGGTGGGAACCCGGAATGGATTGTGGTTTTTCAATTCACAAACTCATTCTTTTCATGAGTATTTTTTGAAGAAATCAAATATAAAATACGATATACGTAGTTTGTTGTTGGAGGGCGATAATCTTTGGGTAGGAACTTATGCTGAAGGATTGCATGTGTTAAATCTGAAGACAGGGAATATTAAAAGTTATACTTATTCCCGTGATATTCCGAATACACTTTGCAGTAATGATGTATTAAGCCTTTTTAAAGATCGTAAAGGAGAAATCTTTGTCGGAACAAGCTGGGGATTATGTCGTTATAATCCACAATCGGATAATTTTATAACTGTGATAAATGTCGGTGCTATGGCTTCTGTAACTGACATCTATGAGGATATGTACAATAATCTTTGGATTGCGACTTCAAATCGCGGCGTTTTCTGTTATAATACAGTTGGTGAAGAGTGGAAACATTTTGAACATATCCGGGAGGACCTGACTACTATTACGAGTAACTCCGTGATAACATTATTTGAAGATAGGAAAGGTACGATGTGGTTTGGGACCAATGGTGGAGGATTATGCTCTTTTTCCAAAGAAACAGAAACTTTTGTTGATTTTGATCCGGAAAATATATGGTTACCGGATAAGGTTATTTATTCGATAGAGCAGGATCTGGCCGGCAACTTTTGGATTTCCTGTAATTCCGGGTTATATCAGTTTAATCCTGCAGATAAGAATAAGAACTGTCTTTTTACTATAAATGACGGTTTGCAGGGGAATCAGTTCACAGCGCAATCTTCATTAGCTTCATCGACTGGAAAGATGTATTTTGGAGGAGTGAACGGATTTAATGTTTTTGAACCGAAAGAATTTACAGATAACACCTATCTTCCTCCTGTTTATGTTATAAATATCAGTTTCCCTAATTTGAATAATGAGCGGGAAGTGAGGCGGTTGCTCCGGTTGGATAAGCCTTTTTATACTGTTGATAAAATAAAATTACCTTATGAGAATAACAGTTTTACAATTCGTTTTGCGATACTTAGCTATGAAGATCCTCTTAGAAATCGTTATGCGTATATCTTGAACGGAGTAGATAAGGAATGGATTAACAACTCTTCTAATAATACAGCTTCCTATACCAACCTTCCTCCGGGAGAATATGAGTTTTTGGTTCGTGGTTCAAATAATGACCATTATTGGACTGAAAAGGCAATTTCTTTATGGATTGTGGTTACTCCTCCCTGGTGGCGGACTACTATTGCTTATGTGGTATATGCATTGTTGTTACTTGCTGCTATCGTATTTCTTGGTTGGCGTTGGAATTTGTATGTCAGGCGTAAGTATAAACGTCGGATGGAGGAGTATCAGACTACCAAAGAAAAAGAAATGTATAAATCGAAAATCAATTTCTTTATTAATTTGGTACATGAAATACGAACTCCGCTAAGTTTGATTCGTTTGCCGTTGGAGAAATTGAGAGAAGAGGAAATCAAAGGGAAAGAGAATAAGTATATTTCTGTAATAGAAAAGAATGTAGATTATCTATTGGGAATCATCAATCAGTTACTTGATTTTCAGAAGTTGGAAAGTAGTGCTTTGCAGTTGAATTTGAAGAAATGCAATGTTAATGCATTGGTCAGTGATATTTTTAATCAATTCTGCGGTTCTGCGGAGTTGAGAGGACTGACATTACATCTTTGTTTGCCTCATGAAGAGATTAACATGATGATTGATTCGGAAAAGATGAGTAAGATTCTGGTAAATTTGATAGGGAATGCGATGAAATATGCGAAATCCAGAATTGAATTGAAGGTATTATCAGTAGATGACGAGGTGAGGATAGAGGTCACTGATGATGGTCCCGGTATTCCGGAGGACCAACGCGATAAAATATTTCAAGCTTTTTATCAATTGCCTGATGATCCTGTGGCATCATCTAAGGGTACTGGGATTGGTTTGGCATTTGCAAGGTCTTTGGCAGAAGCCCATCATGGAAGTTTGTTTCTGGAAAATAGTTCCGAGGGCGGTGCTTCATTTGTATTATCTTTACCATTGGGAACTGTAGAAACAGAAGATGTATCTGATGAATTGACTGAAACGGATGCTGTAGATGTTGGAGAAGAGGTGACTTCTGTTTCTGAATTTGCTAATAGGAGATTCACTGTTTTATTGGTGGAGGATAATCTTGAATTGTTAAATCTAACTCGGGAAGCTTTAAGTACTTGGTTTAGGGTGATACGTGCCGGTAATGGAAAAGAAGCATTGGAAATACTCACACGCCAGAGTGTGGATGTTATTGTCAGTGATGTTATGATGCCTGAAATGGATGGACTTGAACTTTGTAATCATGTAAAATCCGATATGGCTTATTCTCATATTCCTGTTATTTTGCTGACTGCAAAAACGACATTGGAATCTAAAGTGGAAGGACTTGAAAGTGGTGCTGATGTATATCTTGAGAAACCGTTTTCTGTTAAGCAGCTCTATAAACAGATCGAGAATTTATTAAAACTGCGATTGGCGTTTCATAAACAGATGACGGACATCACAATTGGTTCATCTTCTTCACTTTCGGATTTTGCTATTTCTCAAAAAGATGTAGAATTTATAGACAAGATCAATGCAATTTTATCGGAGCAGGTTATTAATGAAAATTATTCAATTGATATATTGGCAGATCAAATGAATATGAGTCATTCTAATCTTTACCGGAAGATGAAAGGTTTGTTTGGTATGCCTCCTAATAACTATGTGAAGAACTTCCGCTTAAACAAAGCAGCTGAATTAATTGCAAATGGTGTTCGCATAGCTGAGGCAGCAGAACGGTTAGGCTTTGCTTCTTCTTCCCATTTTGCAAAATGTTTTAAAGAGAAGTTCGGAATGTTGCCAAAAGATTATAAATAACAAGTCTTTTCATGATGGGAAAAATGATGGGAGGGTAGATGAAGTTTAAAAATGCAAGAAGTATACCGTAGTAATATTTTTTATCCATTCGTTTTATATTCTTGACTCCGGGAAAATCGTAATTGCACATAAACCAGTCACTTTCGCCCCTCGAATTTGCAGCGTTTTTGAATCTCCCGCATCTAAACTAACGTGAGTTCGATATAATTTAGAACATTACAAATTGTCCATAGTTCTTTGTATATATTATAGAACAATGATTACTAAAAAGCGTTAAAGGATTCTTTATGATGTCATCTGGTTTATTGATCGTTTGCCCCTCTTGTGCTAAACGCAAGACTGAATCTTTGTCTTTGCTGAGAGCCAAACGCTCATACAGGCTTGAATTATATTGCCGCTGCAATTGACGTACACTCCAATTTTGTTTCTGAGACTCAATTTCGTAAAATCTGCGTTCTTCATCAGATTCAATGCGCATTAATATCAAATAGTGAGACCATGAAAGCGTAAACGGATATTCCCTAGTTGATTTTATGGGGCTTTCGGTGAGTTTTTGAATTTGGTCAACGCTGTTGTTCCAATCTCTTTTGTCGAGTATGTTGAGAAAAATTTGCGACATCTTTTCAATGTTTTGTGTATTGGGTCAAAAAGAAGTTGTATATTTGTTCATCAATATCTAGTCTCAATATAGGTAATCTATGGAATTCATCACATCAACACATTTGAAGCAATGGGCTGACACAAAAGAATGTCAGTCTCTCTTGCCAGAATTGATGAGACGGCTTATCTGTGCTTCCGTGAAGCAGTTGAATAGACTGTCTTTCCCCAGTGGGGATGCTGTGCATATGTCTGAATGGGCCGGAGCAGATACCTGGGTTCTGATTTAAAAAGACCGAACATATAAGAATACCCGATAACTGTTGTAAGAAGCTATCGGGTATTTTTTTATTGTCAGCCCGGTTTCTTGCTTTAGAATTAGAATACAGGCATCTGCCAGATAAATCCTACAGAAATACGGTTAGTACTATAATTCTCCTGTCCCAGCACCTTGGCGCGGGAAGTGAAATCATACGAACGTCCCACGTAGGTAACAAAGAAGTGCAGATTGGTTTCCATCGGGTAATATTCGATACCGCCCAGATATCCCCAGGAAGTACGGTAATTTCCCTTCTCTATTCCCTCGGACGCCTTGCCTACGGAAGCCGTCTCGTACATACCCTTCACAAAAACATTCCATTTCGGAAGAAAGCGGTAATTACATTTGGCAACAACCGAAAGATAGTTAGCATCAAAAGCGTTATGCCCGCCCGGACGGCCTACGATACTGGTAATAATACCTTTGCGGTCAATGTCCTCTTTTGAATACATGAAATCGACAAAAGCATTCCATTTGCCGAGATTCAACTCGTTACCTAAAGCATAATAATACATATTGTGACTTTTGGCCTCGTTCATGACAGAAGCCGACCAACGGGTCTTGAATACGTTATTGAAATTACCGTTCCAGTTCAAAGTATAAACCAGCGGCATTTTGCCGGATTTCAGATCGGGAAGATTTCCTTCGGCATCTTCCGTGATTCCGTAAGTGCTGTCGAACGAACTGTTGCGGCTGTTCAGTATTTGCAGGTTAAGTTGCTGTTCGGGAGTAATGTTATAACCTACATTCAGTCCGGTCATAAAGTTACTCATATAGTCGATCATATCGCTGTACTGATAGATGTCGATTGGGTTGAGGTCGAACTCGATACCACCGTATGCGGCACATTGCTTTCCTGCGAAGAGGCTGAACTGGTCATTCAGTTTGATACCAATTCCGGCATAGTCGATGGAAGTAGGCAGATTGTCAATCATGCCGTTTGCATCGTTCGAGCGGTTGAGGCGCTGGCGATAGCGGTAAGAAAGCCAGTTGTTGATATTTCCTTTGGCTTCGATACGGAGCTGGTGCATATTGAAGTCACCTTCCTGAAAACCATTTTGGAAATGAGCGTCAAAACTTCCTTGCATATTCAGATAAAGATTGAACTTATCTGTCTTCTTTTTTACGTCTGTCAGTTCTTCAAACAGGGGAGTGTTCGGGTTGAATTTATCCTTCTTCTCCGTTTTTTGAGCATATACTCCCTGTATGCTGCCCGCGAGGAGCAACATAAATATCCATTTTTTCATAAGTAGGTCAGGCTTTTAGTATTCGTTAAAATATTGCTGAATTTGTTTCCAGTCAGTTGTTTTGGTTAGTGCAAGCATTAACAAAACGCGTGATTTCTGCGGATTCAGTTCCTGTGAAGCCACAAACTGATATTTGGCGTCGTCTACCTCTGCATCCAGTGTGGTAGGACCTGTCGGGACACGGGAAGAACGAACCACAAGGATTCCTTTCTGACGGGCGTCTGTCAGTACCGGGAAGATATTCTGATGGATATTTCCATTTCCTACTCCTGCATGGATAATGCCTTTGTAGCCGTTGTTGAGCATCGGAGTGACCATATCTGCTTCAATGTTAGAGTAGCTGTATACGATACCTACTTTAGGAAGTGCGTTCAGATGAGTAACATCGAAAACGGATTGGGTGGTATGTTTTTTTAGCGTCACCTGATTATAGAATACTTTTCCGTTCAACACATAACCTAGCGCGCCGGAGTTGGGAGCTTGGAAAGTTTGCACGTCGACCGTGTTCATTTTAACTGTACTCTGTGCTCCAAGGATCAGTCCGTTCATGGCAACCAGTACTCCTTTGTCTTTGGATTCTTTTGCGGCGGCGGTAACTACGGCGTTATAAAGATTCAACGGGCCGTCGGCACTTAGAGCAGTAGACGGACGCATGGCACCTACCAGTACCACCGGTTTGTTGCTTTTAACGGTCAGGTTCAGGAAATAGGCAGTTTCTTCCATCGTATCGGTTCCGTGAGTAATCACGATGCCGTCGATGTCCGGGCGTTTCAATAGTTCATTTATTTTTTTTGCAAGCGTCAGCCAAACCTGGTCGTTCATGTCCTGCGAACCGATTTTGACAATCTGTTCTCCGGTCACGTTGGCGATGTCCTTAATTTCGGGCACGGCATCGAGTAGTGCGCCGATGGCAACTTGTCCTGCTGTGTAGCTGGTTCCGGTAGCTGAACTTCCTGTGCCTGCAATCGTTCCTCCGGTGGCAAGGATATGAATGTTCGGTTTTGCGGCAAATGCCATTGTTACAGAAAATAGTAGTGTGACTACTACCAGTCCAAAGCTTTTGAATTGTTTCATAACTGAATGATGTTTAGGTTAATAATATATGTATATTAAAATATTTGTATAAAGAGCAGTCCCAGGGCAATGGCAACAATCGTCGATACCAAGCCGGGCATCATGAACGAATGATTCAACACATACTTGCCGATTTTTGTTGTCCCGGTACGGTCGAAATTGATGGCGGCCACTACGGTAGGGTAATTCGGAATAAAGAAATATCCGTTTACTGCCGGGAATAGGGCGATCAGCATATAAGGCGAAATCCCCAACGCAATACCCAGAGGCACAAGTGCCCGAACTGTGGCAGCCTGGCTGTATAATAGAATAGACATCACAAACAGCGCGACACCAAACAGCCACGGCATTTGTTGCACGATTCCTTCAATAGAAAGAGTCAGCTGTCCCATGTTTCCCTGAAGGAAGGTATCTCCCATCCAGGCAATACCGAAGATGGCAATCACTGCCTGCATACCTGCCGGAAATACGGAACCTTGCGTTGCTTTGATTCCGTCGGTCTTGGTTACTAACAGGATAATAGCAGCAGCCGATAACATCACGATTTCGATGATGGAAGACATTCCTAATGTAACTATTTCCCCGTCAATCAGGAAACTGGGGCGCATTCCTTCAAAAGAGCCGAAGAGTACGATAAACGCAGTTGCCAATATAAAGATAAGGACGGAAATCATAGCGGAACGTTTGTTCTTCACATCTTTAATCTCTATCTTTTTATTGTTGAATAATCCTTCTTTCAGACGTTTCTGATATTCGGGGTCTTCCACCAGTTCTTTACCGACTTTCATAGAGAATAAAGCACCGACCAACACGCCGACAATGGTAGCGGGAATCGTAATCTTGAGAATGTCGAACAGGGTAATATCGAATCCGGCTAAGAGTCCGAGAAGTGCTACGGTAGCCGCGGAAATCGGGCTGGCTGTAATGGCCTGTTGGGAAGCAATGACAGCAATACCCAACGGACGTTCCGGACGGATTTTGGTTTCGGTGGCAACCTCCGCGATGACCGGCAACACAGAATAGGCGACGTGTCCCGTTCCGGCTACAAAAGTAAACAGGTAAGTCACCAGCGGACTAAGCAAGGTGACGTGTGAAGGATTCTTACGAAGCAAATGTTCTGCCAGTTTCACCATATAGTCCAGTCCGCCGGCCGCCTGCATACAGGAAGCAGCCGAAATCACTGCGGCAATCATTAACATAACGTCGATAGGAGGCGCGGTGGGTTGTAAACCAAAAACGAACGTAAGTATAGCCAACCCAACTCCTCCCATCACGCCGAGGCCGATACCTCCCAAGCGTGCGCCAATAATAATAGCTGTCAGAACAAATGCTAATTGTAATATCATAGAATGTTGTTTTAAGTTCCAAACAAAGATAAGTGATTTCTCTCTTTGTATTTTCTTTTTCTTGTATTAACAACAAAAAAGTCTTTGAATAGTTTTTGCATATTTATTAAAACAATAACTAAACTCATTGGTTATTATAAGAACTAACGAAACTGTTATTATTATAAAACAACCGATATGGAACAAAATTTATCAAAAAAAACTCGTACGGAGAGTGACCTGATAGGTAGTCGTGAAGTGCCGGAAAGTGCACTGTACGGAGTACAGACGCTCCGCGGTATCGAAAACTTTCGCATCAGTAAGTTTCATTTAAATGAGTACCCTTTGTTTATCCAGGCATTGGCTATCACAAAGATGGGAGCCGCCGTTGCCAACCGCGAACTGGACTTATTAACCGAAGAACAAACGGATGCTATCTTGAGAGCTTGTAAAGAAATACTTGAAGGAAAGCATCACGAACAGTTCCCCGTAGATATGATTCAGGGAGGAGCGGGTACTACCACGAACATGAATATCAATGAAGTGGTTGCCAACCGGGCATTGGAATTGATGGGGCATCAGCGCGGAGAGTATCAATACTGTTCGCCTAACGATCATGTCAACCGCTCGCAATCTACCAACGATGCTTATCCCACCGCCATCCACATTGGACTCTATTACACTCATCTGAAATTGGTTAAGCATTTCGAAGTGTTGATAGAGGCTTTCCGGAAGAAAGGAAGTGAGTTTGCGCATGTCATCAAAATGGGACGTACCCAACTGGAAGATGCCGTACCAATGACTCTCGGACAGACCTTCAACGGGTTTGCGAGTATTCTTGAACATGAAGTGAAGAATCTTGACTTTGCCGCACAGGACTTTCTGACTGTCAATATGGGAGCAACGGCCATCGGGACCGGAATCACCGCCGAACCGGAATATGCGGAAAAGTGTATTGCCGCTTTGCGCAAGATTACGGGACTGGATATAAAACTTGCCGATGATTTGGTGGGAGCCACTTCGGACACTTCCTGCATGGTAGGTTATTCGGGAGCGATGAGGCGTATAGCTGTCAAAATGAATAAGATATGCAATGACTTGCGGTTGCTGGCTTCCGGTCCGCGTTGCGGATTGGGCGAAATCAATCTGCCGGCTATGCAACCGGGCTCATCCATCATGCCGGGAAAAGTGAACCCGGTGATTCCTGAAGTGATGAATCAGGTGGCTTATAAGGTGATAGGAAATGATCTTTGTGTGGCCATGAGTGGCGAAGCCGCTCAAATGGAGCTGAATGCAATGGAACCGGTGATGGCACAATGCTGTTTCGAGTCTGCCGACTTGTTGATGAATGGCTTCGATACCTTACGTACGTTATGTATCGACGGCATAACAGCCAATGAAGAAAAATGCCGGAGAGATGTGCACAACAGCATTGGTGTAGTGACAGCCCTGAATCCGGTGATTGGTTATAAAAATTCTACCAAGATAGCTAAAGAAGCATTGGAAACAGGAAAGGGAGTGTATGAACTTGTTTTGGAACATAATATCCTTTCCAAGAAAGATTTGGATACCATTCTGGAACCTGAAAATATGATTAAACCAGTCAAACTGGATATTCATCCCAACCGTTGATAGATAGTAAGTGGGAATCGATTCAATAGGGAAATCGCCGGGCAAGTCACTGATCTGCTCCGGCGATTTTGATTAAATATGAACGGGACATACAGCGGTTTTCTTCTCTTGTGTCATAAAAAAGAGTTAGTGTATAGCGGGCTGTAAAAGAAAAGCTGTACTTTTATGTTGATATAGATTATTGTGCCATTCAAATGGTGGCGAGTAGAAAATGAGTATAAATGTAATTATATCATTTGGTAGATTGGGAACGAGTGGAAAAGGAATGAAATATCTTCCTCCATAAAGTTTAAAAAACATCAAAGTATCTGCCACCTGCAACAAAACGCTTGTAATGTATTAGTAAATAGGCAGTTGGAGCGTTGCAGATACCTGTTGCAGATACGTTGCAGATAAAGTATCTGCAACGTATAATATAACTAAAGAAAAGTCCTTGATTTCTTTATGCAAAGCTATGGGAAGTTCTAGTTATCCTCACGGGAGAGTTATAATAATTCTATATGAAAACTTCAGTTTCCTGCCTTGGATACTCTCGTTTCCCGCCTTGGGAACTGGCGTTTCTTGCCTTGGAAACTGTAGTTTCCCGCCTCGGAACTGTAGTTTCTAGTTCTTTGCTTTAAATTTGCGGCGCATCTTTAACGCATATCTTACTAATAGTATCAATACGGGTACTTCTACCAGTGGCCCGATTACCGCGGCGAAAGCCTCTCCCGAACTGATGCCGAAAACGGCAATAGCCACAGCAATAGCCAATTCAAAATTATTTCCGGTAGCCGTAAATGATACGGATGCGGCTTTTGGGTAATCCGTTCCCATTTTTCGGGTAATAAAAAAGGAAACAAAAAACATGATTCCAAAGTACAACACCAACGGGACTGCTATTATCATCACATCATACGGCAATTTTATGATATATTCTCCCTTGTAAGAGAACATTATCACGATTGTAAACAGCAAGGCCAACAATGTAACCGGGCTGATTTTAGGGATAAATTTCTGGTAATACCAATCCATGCCTTTATTCTTAACCAAGACTAAACGTGTCAGAAATCCAAGAACAAACGGTATTCCTAAATAAATGCCTACACTTTTCGCAATCTCGGACATCGTGATTTGTTGAACGGCGTCGGTTGTTTCCATTCCCACCCATTCAGGGAACACAGATAAGAAGAAATAAGCATATACAGAAAAGAAAAGGACCTGAAAGATGCTGTTAAAAGCGACCAGTCCGGCCGTATATTCGTTGCTTCCTCCTGCAAGTTCGCTCCAAACCAGTACCATGGCGATACATCGTGCAAGACCTATCATAATCAATCCGTACATATATTCGGGGTAATTATGCAGGAAGATGATTGAGAGAACGAACATCAGTATCGGCCCTACCAACCAATTCAACAGAAGTGATACGGTCAGGATTTTCTTATCTTTGAATACGTTGCCTAATTCTTCATATTTCACCTTTGCCAAAGGTGGATACATCATCAGGATAAGCCCTATTGCCAAGGGTATATTCGTCGTTCCGACTTCAAAATGACTCCAAAAGTCTACGATGCCGGGATATAGGTAACCCAATCCTACACCGATAAACATTGCTAAGAAAATCCATACCGTCAAATAACGGTCTAAAAAAGCAAGTTGTTTCATAATCACTCTCTTTTTATTTTGCTCTCCATGCGATTAACGCGGTATTACTGTCTGATAATTTCTTTACTCTGTCGATCCATGGCAACTCACTTTGTGCTTTGGCCTTTAAAAATGGGTTTTGGGTATCAACCAGAGATAAACAGGAGTTTATCACCCACCATTTGTTCTTGATGCCTGCCCGTTGTAAATCTTGCAATAAACGTTCCGCCTCAAAAACAGGGGTTGTTTCCGGAAGTGTTACGATGACAACCTCCGTTTCTTTGGGATTGCGCAAACGTGGCAACAGGTTTGCCACTGCTCCCTTGATTTCTCCCTGCGTCCGTTCTACCTCCTTGTGATAACTTTGCGTTGCATCCAACAATAACAAAGTATGTCCGGTTGGTGCTGTGTCTATTACTACAATTTCCGTATCAGCCTTTTCCACTATATCGGCAAATGCCTTGAATACAGCTATTTCCTGTGTGCAAGGGGAACGCAGATCTTCCTCAATATATTCCATATCTTCGGCCGTCATTTGGTTTTCCCTGGCTTTTGCCCTTACCTCGTTTTTATAAGCCTCCAGAACCTCCGCTTCGTCAATTTTGCTAACGTCGATCCCTGCTTTTATTACAAGTTCATAATTCAAGTGATTGGCCGGGTCTGTTGTTGTCAAATGCACTTTTGCGCCAAGTGCTTTTAGCTTTAGGGCGATATTGGTTGCAACAGTCGTTTTTCCTACGCCCCCTTTTCCCATTGTAAAAATAACCCGTTTGCCGGAAGAAAAAAGGTCATTTACCAAATCATCCAGATTCTTTTCACCCTGCAAAGGCTTGTAATCACCTCCCGGAATAAGGTTATCGCTCGATAACATTTTCCGGATATTTTCTATAGTTGATAAATTGTAGGAACGTAACGGAACGCTATATGCCGGATAATCTTTCAACTCCTCCGGAATGTTCTGTAAAGCCGAAGTTTGTTTTTCGCTTAATAACTTGGAAACTTTGTCGTTATCATCGGGTTGTTGTAACACCCCGTTTATGACAAGTACCTGTTTCTTTATGCCAAGCAAATTCAACTCGTGAGAAGAGCGTGCGGCCTCCTTTAATGGTGCAAGATCCGGGCGGGCAACTAGTATCAGGCTGGTTGCTTTTTCATCGGACAAGGTATTTACAGCCTGTTTATAAATACCTTTTTTTTCTTCCAGTCCCGACAGCTGGCCTAAACAGGATGCACCATGTGTACTTTCACTGATAAACGTACTCCAAGCGGACGGTAATTGTAACATTCTTAGGGTGTGTCCTGTTGGCGCTGTATCAAAAATGATATAATCGTATTCTTTTTCTTTGGTTTTATCGGTGATAAAATCCGAAAACTCATTGAACGCTGCAATCTCTACCGTGCAAGATCCGGACAGTTGTTCTTCCATATTCCGGATCACACTTTCCGGCAATTTCCCACGATAAGGGGAGATTACGCTTTCCCGGTATTCTGCGGCTGCTTTTTCCGGATCAAGATTTACGACCGTCAGGCCGGGCACTTCGGAGATATTCGTACCATGTCCGTTCAGTTCCTGCCCAAACACATCTTGCAAATTAGAGGCTGGATCTGTACTTATCAATAATATCTTTTTGCCAAGATCCGCAAGACCTACGGCCGTAGCGCAAGCGATAGAAGTTTTTCCTACACCGCCTTTACCTGTAAAAAACAAATACTTTGTTAACTGTATGTCTGATAAATTGAAATTCTTCATAATCTCATTGGTTGATAATTGGAATAATGTCTAACTGAATGCCTGTCCACTCGCTCAACTGCTTATTGGTCGGATAACCTTTTGTTACCACGATTTTCCCCTCTACTATGGTGATTGGCAAGCCTTCCGCACCTTCTTTCATCAAATAATCGTTAACCGTTTTATTGCTGACATAAAGCTGCGGCTCGTCCCGTAAATTATGACGCTCGACAACGATCCCCTGTCTTTTGAGGGTTTCCAGTACGGCTGCAATCCTCATAAGGTCAGGATTGATATTCGGGCCACACAATCCGGTAGGACAACACATTGCCGGATCAAAAATCTCGATTCTTTTCATATTCTGTTTTTATTTAATTTATAAGTAATTGATATATGCGTAATAAATGCCGACTGCGATAAACAAAACAGCGACCACTCTGTTAAACCATTTCTGAAATACCTGTATGCGGTTGTAGAATTTGCCTATCCCGGCAACGCTATACGCCAAAATCCAAGCTACCAGAATAACGGGCAGGCCGGTGGCTACCGCATAGACAATAGGCAAAAGGTAGCCTCCCGGTTCTGCTGCCGACATCGGTATAAGCATCCCGAAGTAAAACAGTCCGCTGGTAGGGCAAAATGCCAGAGCGAAAAGCACTCCAAGCAAAAGGCTGCCTAAATTGCCTTTCAGTTTTTCCGCCTTTCCTGTTCCCGAAAATCCGAATTTAGGTAAATTCAAACGATCTCCGAAAAGCATGAATACCCCTACAAATATCAAGACCGGAGCGATTAGTATCTCACCATATTTACTTATACCTTTTTGCAAGGAAAACATGCTTGATCCCTCTTTCAATATAGAAATCAGGATGATCCCTAAAACCGTATAAGCCACAACACGCCCCAAGGTATAAAGCAATCCTCCTAAAAAAATCTTGTTCCGGTTGCCTATATCCTTACTGATAAAGCCTATCGCAGTTATATTGGTAGCTAAAGGGCAAGGACTTATGGCTGTAAGCAAACCGAGCAGGAAAGCGGTTATTACCGGGATATTACTATTATCCAGAAGATTTTGAAGAAAATCCATATAATAGTTATTTTAGCAGTTCATTTATTTTGTTCTTTATACCTTCTTTGAATATGTCCGGTGACCCCTTTGCGTTGGCAAAAGAAAATTCAGTCATGTTATTAACAGTTTCTTTTCCTCCCTTCCAGCCGTTTATATACAAAGACGACCATGTCACCTCATATTTATCCGTAATCGCTTCATTTTGCGGATCTGAAATATCTATAACCTTATACACAACTGCCCCTTTATCGATTTGATTTCTGAAAGTGGCTTCCAACACTTCATTCGTCAGTTGCTCAATCGCACGGCAGGTAACACACCGTTGTTTTCCATGAAAGTAGATTACTTCTACACGATCTCCTTGTGCGGAAACCTCTTGTTTATTTTCTGTTTTTGGCTTCCCGCTACAAGAAAACAGGAGTAAGCTGATAGCAATCAAAAATAAATGTTTCATAGGTACAGTGTTTCTAAGTTATTGTTTCAATAGTTCTTTTACTTCGGCTAAGGATAATTTTCTTCCGGCGGAAACGATCTTTTCGTCAATCACTAATGCCGGCAAACTAAGGATATTATACTCCATAATCTTTAAAATATCTTCCTCTTTAACTAACGTAGCATCTAAATTTAGATCTCTTACAGCCTGTTCTACTGTTACGTACAGAGCTTTACAATTTGCGCAGCCTGTACCCAAAACTTTAATTTCCATATTTTCTATTTTATATATTAAACGTAATTCGCAAAACAACGAACAATAAGTCTAAAAAAGGGGCTGCTATTCACAGCAAGCACCTTTTTTAGAAGCGCAATCGCAAAAGAATTGGGCGAACAACTGTCTGGCTATTTCCCAGTTTTCACGGTTTATGCAATATTTCACTTTGGGCGTTTCTATTTCACCCTGTATCAGTCCAGCGTCTTTTAATTCTTTTAGATGCTGGGAAACGGTTGCTTTAGCGATTGGCAACTCATCGTGGATGTCCCCAAAATAACAGCTTTCTTGCCTTGCAAGAAAATTAAGTATTGCTATTCTGGTGGGATGCCCCAACGCTTTAGCAAAACGAGCAATCTGTTCCTGCTGTTCCATACATTAGTTTCTCTTTTATTTAATGTTCGCAAATATACGAACAATGCTATAAAAAGCAAATCCTATATTCGTGTTTTAACGAACATTCACTGCTTAAATGGTAGAAAGATGATGGTAGCTTGGTTATAAGTTTATCTATAATGCTTTTATTGTCACTACTAATATAGGTGTTATTATACTGTTTCCCATGCATTAATACCTGATTTTCGCACTATTAATATATGATTTTTAGGGAGTTAATACTTGATGCTATAGCTGTTAATACTTTTGGTAATAGTAGATAATGTACTGTATGTCAGAAGATAATGGTTCTGTCTTGGTGTGAGGCATGGTGAGAGTAAAAGTTACTCTCATCTTACTATCATACTTACTCTCATACCTGTAACTCCGATGAATAAAGGCTTTTCAAACGATTGATGAGAGTATGAGAGTAAAATTGCTTATTTATTTTTATTGGTGACGGATTTCAGTAATCAGAAATAAGAAACAGGATTATATTTTATCAAATTCATTTTAATACAGAACTTCCTATATTTATTTCCATATTTCTGCTACCTTTCAAAAAAAACATATATCTTTGTCATACGCTTTCAGCCCATCAGCGTGATGAAACAGGCAGGAAGCGGTTTTTATTTCCTATATGGAGTAAAAGCGTATTATCTCTCACTTTCAGAAATAGCTAATTCAAACAGAGGGAGATGATACGGTAGATACTCCACGTGAACGGATGTATATCAACATATTCGTAAAAGATGTGTTATATATAAACGATTGACGTGGGTGTCTGCTGTTATCATTGTTCTCTGGTCGGTTTAGCTAGCCTTGAAAGTGGATAATGGTACAGCAGCATCTGCGTCTTTCTTGTATTCGGCCGGTTATCAATTACCCCACAATTTAACCTAGCCAATCTCCATCCGGCGGACTGCAAAAAGAGTGGATGCTCGTTGTGCTAATATACATGAATAAAACATTATTCATCCCTTATTGTATCACACATAAAAGAACAAACGCTATGGCACAATGGATTAGTATAGAAGAAGCGGCTGCAAAGTACGGATTCGAGACAGAATATATTTGGGTCTTGATAGAGATAAGAGAAATCACCGTGGACTACCAAAGAGCTGACATCGACATCATCGACGATGAAAGTATTCAGGATTTTATCAACCGAAATAAAAAGGGGATTACATTGATGTATATCGAAAAGTTGGAACGATATTGCATGGATAAATCTCAAGTCTGTTCAATATACGCATCACTTTTAGGCAAACAAGATAAGGAAATCACCATGTATAAAGGAGCTAAATTTTTGTATGATGCACTGCAGGGCAAATGGTTGAAGCAATGTGACCGGGTGCGGCATTTAGAAAAAGAACTTGCATTGGAGCAGACCACTTGCCGTACGTGTTGGCTGAAAAGGTTATGTATGATAATCAGGAAGTAAATTTGATTAACTATCATTTTCCCAAGATTTATAGATGATAGATAGGATGAAAATTGAACTAATAAGAATTTCTTATTAGTCTGTGAGTGTTAGATGAAACTGATGCTCTATTGTAAGTTCAATCTTCAAAAGAGCAAATATAAAGGTATGGGCGTCGGATTAAGTGAACAACAGCGACTTTGAGCGAACAAAAAACCGATAAATTGTGTTTATTTATTCTAATTATATATCTTTGTCCCGAATTATAAACACGTAAATTTATGAAAAAGATTTTTGGTGCTTTAATGATTGCCGTATGTATCGGTATGGCGATGCCTGCCCAGGCGCAAATACACTTTGGTGTAAAAGGAGGTTTGAACTTGTCGAAGGCGAGTTTCTCTAATGTGAGCGAAAACTTTAAGAAGGATAATTTTACCGGTTTCTTTATTGGTCCGATGGCCGAGTTTAATATTCCAATCGTAGGGTTGGGAGTAGATGCTGCTTTGCTTTTTGCTCAAAGAGGTATAAAGGTTTCTGAAGGAAACGAGGATTATACTGTAAAGCAAAACGGTATTGATATTCCTGTAAACCTGAAATATACAATCGGTTTGGGAAGTATGGCTGGTATTTATTTCGCTGCAGGTCCTGATTTTTATTTCGATTTTGCGGGAAATAAAACGATTGAAGGCGTAAAAACTGACAAGAAGAAAGCCGAAGTCGGCATTAACGTTGGCGCGGGTGTGAAATTGCTCAATCATTTGCAGGTTGGTGCCAATTATAACATCCCGTTGGGAGACACTGCCAAATTTGAAGGAATAGATGGTTCTTATAAGACTAAGACTTGGCAGGTATCTGTTGCCTATATTTTTTAAATAGTCTGTCATTTTACATCGTATATAAAAAAGAGTTTCCGGTGAACGGGAACTCTTTTTTTGTTCGGGGGCTGCCCTGTTGCAGCCTCGAAACTGTTTCTGCCCAATCCTGCCTTAAGAAGCGTTTTTCTTTTGAGTGTTCTCTCTTCCTTCTTTTTCATTCCCCATTTTTTTATTGTATTTTTGTACCTGCAATGAAAAAATATGTAGATGTCATATTACCGCTTCCGCTTCCGAAGAGTTTCACTTACTCTTTGCCGGACGAATGTGCGGAAGATGTGAAGATAGGCTGCCGTGTGGTAGTTCCTTTCGGGCGAAAGAAGTTTTATACGGCTATCGTCCTTAACGTTCATTATTGTGCTCCAACGGAGTACGAAGTGAAAGATATATCTGCATTGCTGGATGCTTCTCCCATTTTACTACCCGTTCAGTTCAAATTTTGGGAATGGATAGCCGATTACTATCTCTGTACACAGGGAGATGTGTATAAAGCGGCACTTCCTTCCGGCCTGAAGCTGGAGAGTGAAACGATTGTTGAATATAATCCCGATTTTGAGGCGGATGCGCCATTGCCGGAACGGGAACAACGCATTTTGGATTTACTTGCCGTAGATACGCAGCAGTCTGTCACTAAACTGGAGAAAGATAGCGGCATAAAAAACATTCTTACTGCCATCAAGTCCCTGCTCGATAAAGAAGCTATTTTTGTAAAGGAAGAATTGAAACGTACTTATAAGCCTAAGACAGAGGCACGAGTACGGCTTGCGGGTACAGCAGATGAAAAGCAACTCCATATTCTGTTTGATATTCTGTCTCGTGCTCCGAAGCAACTGGCGTTGCTCATGAAGTATGTAGAGTATTCAGGTATTTTAGGAACCGGAACTCCGAAAGAAGTCTCCAAGAAAGAATTGTTGCAACGGGCTAATGTGGCCCCTTCGGTACTGAACGGACTGGTGGATAAGAAGATTTTCGAAATCTACTATCACGAAATCGGACGGTTGAATAAACAGGAGAAAGAAGTGGTCGAGCTGAACGCCTTGAACGAGTTTCAGCAACGGGCACATGATGAAATCGTTCAGTCTTTCCAGGAGAAAAACGTGTGTCTGCTTCATGGAGTAACGTCCAGTGGGAAGACGGAAGTGTATATTCATCTGATCGAAGAAACGATTCGTCAGGGAAAACAAGTCTTATATTTGTTGCCGGAGATTGCCTTGACTACTCAAATTACAGAGCGTCTGCAACGTGTCTTCGGTGCTCGCCTGGGGATCTACCATTCTAAATTCCCCGATGCCGAACGGGTTGAAATATGGCGGAAACAACTGGGAGAGAATGGGTATGATATTATCCTGGGTGTTCGCTCTTCCGTGTTTCTTCCTTTCCGAAATCTGGGATTGGTGATTGTGGACGAAGAGCACGAAAATACGTATAAGCAACAAGATCCTGCTCCCCGCTATCATGCCCGTAGCGCAGCGATTGTACTGGCTGCCATGTACGGAGCTAAAACTTTGTTGGGAACGGCTACCCCCTCTATCGAGTCGTGGCAGAATGCAGGGGAGGGGAAATATGGTTTTGTACAACTGAAAGAACGATATAAAGAAATTCAATTGCCGGAGATTATTCCGGTGGATATAAAGGAATTGCATCGCAAAAAGAGGATGGTGGGACAATTCTCACCGCTCTTGATACAATACATGAAAGAGGCTTTGGAACAGGAAGAGCAAGTGATTCTCTTTCAGAACCGTCGTGGGTTTGCTCCGATGGTGGAGTGTCGTACCTGCGGTTGGGTGCCCAAGTGTAAGAATTGCGACGTGAGCCTTACCTATCATAAAGGAATCAATCAGCTAACCTGTCATTATTGCGGTTATACCTACCAACTGCCGAAATCCTGCCCTGCCTGCGAAGGTACGGAACTGGTGAACCGTGGCTTTGGTACGGAAAAGATTGAAGATGACATTAAAATTCTTTTTCCCGAAGCGGCAGTGGCACGAATGGACTTGGATACCACACGCACCCGCTCTGCTTATGAAAAGATTATTGCGGATTTCGAACAGGGAAAGACGGATATATTGATCGGTACGCAGATGGTTTCGAAAGGATTGGATTTCGATCATGTCAGTATTGTAGGTATACTGAATGCCGATACGATGCTGAATTATCCGGATTTCCGTTCCTATGAACGGGCTTTCCAGTTGATGGCGCAAGTAGCGGGACGTGCCGGACGTAAGAACAAGCGGGGTAGGGTGGTGCTGCAAACCAAGAGCATCGAGCATCCTATCATTCATCAGGTCATTGCCAATGATTATGAAGACATGGTAGGCGGGCAGTTGGCGGAACGGCAGATGTTCCATTATCCTCCTTATTACCGGTTGGTATATGTTTATCTGAAAAATCATAATGAAGCATTGCTGGATCAGATGGCGGTAGTGATGGCGGATAAGCTGCGGGCGGTATTTGGCAATCGGGTGTTGGGGCCGGATAAACCTCCTGTTGCCCGTATCCAAACGTTGTTTATCAAAAAGATTGTCGTCAAGATTGAGCAGAACGCTCCGATGGGACGTGCCCGGGAGTTGATGTTGCGCATCCAACGGGAGATGTTGGAAGATGAACGCTATAAATCTTTGATTGTCTATTATGATGTAGACCCCATGTGATTGAATATTTTTTCCCCCTAATAAAAACCTTTAATCATTTAATTAACTAACCATGAAACGACTTTCTATTTTTTCCCTGACTTGTCTCTTTAGCGTAGGCGCAGTTTTTGCCCAGCAAGGAGTCACTCAATGTGGTGTTCCGACAGGACAACCGAAGTTCCCTTTACTGACTTATCAGGAATTGCCCGACCCTGCTGCGCCGTCTGATAAAGAATGGGCGGCAGTGACAACAACACAAGTGTCTTGGGGTACAACAGACGTCCGGTACGCAAAACACGGGCTTCCCCGGTTGAAGAACCAGCAAACGGTTGCTTTGAAAGGCTGGCGTGGTGAACGTGTGAACGCGCAAGCGGTTGTATGGACAGGTGTAGAACTGAAAGACCTGAATTTCAGCTTTGGTGATTTCAAAGACAAGAAAGGAAACGTTCTTCCCCAAGATGCATTCACCGGCGGTTTTGTTCGTTATGTGATGACGGACGAATTGAACAAAGACGGCAGAGGTGCTTGCGGACATCGGAAAGCGGTGGATTATGATTCATTATTAGTGGCCGATCCGATTGATACCAATCTGAAAACGATGGCTTTGCCTGCCCGCACAGTTCAACCTGTCTGGGTGCAATGTTGGATTCCTCAATCGGCTGTTCCCGGAACGTATAAAGGGGAGTTGCTAATCAACGACGGCTCTCGTCTGTTGCAACGCCTGAATCTGGAAATTACGGTTTCTTCTCGCGAACTTCCGGCGCCTTCGGAGTGGGCTTACCACTTGGATTTGTGGCAAAGTCCCTATGCAGTGGCACGTTACTATCAGGTTCCTCTATGGAGTCAGGAGCATTTAGACGCCATGCGTCCTTTGATGAAAATGCTGGCAGATGCCGGACAAAAGATTATCACGGCTACTTTGACGCACAAACCCTGGAACGGTCAGACGGAAGATTATTTTGATACAATGGTTACCTGGATGAAACGGGCGGACGGCACATGGTCTTTCGACTATACCATTTTCGACCGTTGGGTAGAATTTATGATGAGTGTGGGCATTGACAAACAGATCAACTGTTATTCAATGGTTCCCTGGGAGTTGTCATTCCAGTATTACGATCAGGCAACCAACTCTCTGAAATTTGTGAAAACAGCACCGGGCGAGGAGGCTTACGAAGAGATGTGGGTAGCAATGCTTTCGTCTTTCTCCAAGCACCTGAAAGAAAAAGGATGGTTCGATATCTGCGCTATTGCAATGGATGAACGTCCGATGGAAGTGATGCAGAAGACCTTGAAGGTGATTCGTAAAGCAGATCCGGATTTTAAAGTTTCGTTGGCAGGAAATTACCATGCGGAGATTGAGCCCGATTTGTATGATTACTGCATTGTAATCGGACAGAACTTCCCCGAAGAAGTACGCCTCCGCCGTGTGGCAGAAAACAAGCGTACCAACTATTACACCTGCTGTACGGAAGCTCACCCCAATACATTTACTTTCTCCGATCCTGCAGAAGCTGTCTGGATAAGTTATTATTCTTCTAAGAAACACCTGGACGGTTATTTGCGTTGGGCATACAACAGCTGGCCATTGGAACCGCTGCTCGATTCCCGTTTCCGCAGTTGGGCAGGTGGAGATACGTATCTTGTATATCCGGGAGCGCGTAGCTGTATCCGTTTCGAACGCTTGATTGAAGGAATTCAGGCGCACGAGAAGATAAATATCCTCCGTCAGGAATTTGAGAAAAAGGGAAATAAAGCCGGATTAAAGAAAATAGAGAAAATGCTTGCTCCGTTCAACTTGGGTAGTATGCCGGAAACCCCGGCAGCAGTAACCGTGAACCGGGCAAATCAAATACTGAACTCATTGTAAATGATTGTTCGTTAAATGGGAATTTATCGGTTAAATGAGAATTTATCAGTTAGGCTGAAAGCCTTACTTATATATTTATTGGGGTGCCCTGAAAGGGCTTAATTATATAGCGTAGGGCAACGCCCTACGAAAAAGACACACCAGCCACAAGCCCTGAAAGGGCGGAACTGTATACAATTATGCCCTTTCAGGGCGCAAATTCAGATTGTCGTTTTTACGTAGGGCGTTGCCCTACGCTATATAATTAAGCCCTTTCAGGGCACTCCTCAAAATTATCATTTGACTTATTCTTGAATCTGTTAAAACTGAAATTATGAAAAAGATATTGTTTGTCTGCCTTGGAAATATCTGCCGTAGCTCTACGGCTGAAGGCGTGATGCTTCATTTGATAAAAGAAGCGGGATTGGAAAAAGAGTTTGTGATAGATTCCGCCGGAATCTTGTCTTATCATCAGGGCGAACTGCCGGACAGCCGGATGCGTGCTCACGCGGCTCGTCGCGGTTATCAACTGGTGCATCGTTCGCGCCCCGTCCGTATAGAAGATTTCTATCATTTTGATTTGATAATCGGTATGGACGACCGGAATATAGACGACCTGAAAGACAAAGCACCTTCTCCCGAAGAATGGAAAAAGATTCATCGCATGACAGAGTACTGCACCCGTATTCCTGCAGATCATGTCCCCGACCCCTATTATGGAGGGGCTGAAGGATTTGAATATGTACTCGATGTGTTGGAAGACGCTTGCGCCGGCCTGCTTACTTCTTTAACTCCGGATAGCTGATTCGGGTATGATAAGCAATCTTTAGTTTTTCCTTGAATACAGCTTTCACAGTTGCTATATCCTTGAAAGTGATAGGACATTCTTTAAAGTAACCTTCAGTAACCTGCGAGTCGATAATTTTGTCGACCAGGTTGCTGATTGTTTCTTCCGTATATTCCGGAAGACTGCGCGAGGCAGCTTCCACAGCATCCGCCATCATCAGGATAGCCTGCTCTTTGGTAAACGGATTCGGTCCGGGGTAAGTGAACAATTCTTCATTCGGCTCTTCGTCCGGATGCTCGTTCTTCCAGGAAATATAGAAATATTTTGTTTTTCCCCGTCCGTGATGAGTGCTGATAAAATCTTTGACCGCTTTAGGTAGATTGTGTTTATCCGCCAGTTTCAATCCATCCGTCACATGGCTGATAACGACCTGTGCACTTTGTTCGTAATTCAAATTCTTATGCGGATTAACCCCTCCCGACTGATTCTCTGTAAAGAAAGCCGGATTTTCCATCTTCCCGATATCGTGATACAAAGCCCCCGTACGTACTAACTGGCTTTTTGCTCCAATGCGGATAGCGGCTTCCGCTGCCAGATTAGCCACCTGCATGGAATGTTGGAAGGTTCCGGGAACCGTTTCAGACATCTGCCGCAAAAGATCGTTATTGATATTCGAAAGTTCCACCAAAGTAACATTGGAAGTAAATCCGAAAGTCTTTTCCAATAAGAATAATAAAGGATAAGTGAATAATAACAGGATTCCGTTAATGATAAAGTAAGTGTACATACGTATATTCAACTTCGAAAAGTCGGTGGAAAGACCATTCTCCGTCATCAGTTCGAAAGCAAAATAAATGGCTGCATAAGTCAGTATCACTAATAAGGCCGTTCGGAAAAGCTGGGATCTCTGCGATAGTTCCCTTAGGCTGAATATCGCCACTAATCCCGCTGCCAACTGCGTCAGAATAAACTCATGAGGGAAGCGCAAGGAGATGGAGCATATCAATATAGTGATGACATGCGTCAGAAAAGCGGTTCTCGAATCAAGAAAGACACGGATGATAATCGGCAGCATCGCGTAGGGGATGATGTACACATTAAATATATTATGTGTCACCATGAAAGCCGTTATGACGCTGTAGAACACAATCAGGGTGAATAGTAACGACAGACTGCCTTTCCGTTGATAATAGTCTTTCCGGAATAAATCGAGATAAAGCATGAAACAAAGCATCAGCATACCCACAAACAGAACCTGACCACCGAGAATCAAACGGTTTTGTCCCATAGACTCGTTGCGTTTGATGGATTCTTTGCGCAATGATTCGAGGATATTATAGGTATGCGGACTAACGATCTCTCCACGGTCGATAATCTTCTGCCCGCTGACTACCAGTCCGTTTGCCCAGGAATAATTATTTAATATCTCCTCTTTGGCGGCCTGGGTGCGCTCCTCGTCAAAAGTGAGGTTGGGAGTAATGTATTCGTTCAGCGCGCATTGCCTTAATACTTCCCGGTTGAAATGGGTCGAGTCTGCTGTCAGCAGGTGTTCATACGCTTTCTTTACCGTGTAAATGTTTTCGGTAGCCTGCGGGTTGGCAAGTTTATCGTCAATCACCATGACGGATGAAGTGCTGTCTTTTTGAAGCTGTTGTATATTCTCTGTCGATACGATACCTGCCTGATAGATTTCTTTTAAGGTACGCTCGATATACCGTAAATAATCAATGGAAGGAAGAATACCTTTCAGATTGGTATGATAATTCTCTTTCAACTTGGCGATTGCGTCTTTCTCGATGTTTTTATCCAGTTGGTAATAAGGTTGGAAGAAAGCCATCAGACTGTCCTGCTCTCTTTTTACTACCGCATCCTCTTTATAAATAGGAAAGTCGAAAGTAGCGATCAGCTGCCCATATTTCCAGGGCTTATTGATGTCAAACTGGTAATTGAATTTTCCGTCACGTGGCAGGAAATAGACAATCAGCGTCACAGTGCCCACAAATAGCAGTGATTTATATAGTAAATCTCTCCATGAAAAACTTTTTTTCTTCTTCAAATGTTCCATATCCACTGAAATTTTTGCGAAAAGTACAAAAAAAAACAATAGTGTGGAAAAAAAGGTTTAATTTTGCCACGATTTACCTATACTAACCCAAATTATGGCAGAAAGAAAAGTAAGAGTTCGTTTTGCTCCAAGTCCTACGGGAGCACTGCACATCGGTGGTGTGCGTACAGCTTTGTATAATTATCTATTTGCGCGTCAACACGGCGGAGACTTGATATTTCGTATTGAAGATACTGATTCTAACCGGTTTGTTCCGGGAGCGGAAGAGTATATACTCGAATCTTTTAAGTGGTTGGGTATCCACTTTGATGAAGGAGTGAGCTTCGGTGGTGAATGTGGTCCGTACCGCCAGTCGGAGCGCCGCGAAATCTACAAAAAATATGTGCAGGTTTTGCTGGAAAATGGAAAAGCATACATCGCTTTTGATACTCCGGAGGAACTGGACGCTAAGCGTGCTGAAATTGCTAACTTCCAATATGACGCATCTACTCGCGGAATGATGCGCAACTCATTAACCATGCCGAAGGAAGAAGTGGATGCACTGATTGCTGAAGGCAAACAATACGTCGTTCGTTTCAAAATCGAACCGAATGAAGACGTACATGTGAATGACCTGATTCGTGGCGAAGTTATTATCAACTCATCCATTCTGGATGATAAAGTGCTTTATAAATCGGCTGATGAACTGCCGACTTACCATCTGGCAAATATCGTGGACGACCATTTGATGGGAGTTTCCCACGTGATTCGTGGTGAAGAATGGCTGCCTTCCGCTCCTTTGCATGTGTTGTTGTACCGTGCTTTCGGCTGGGAAGATACAATGCCGGAATTTGCCCACCTGCCTTTATTGCTGAAACCGGAGGGTAATGGAAAATTAAGCAAACGTGACGGTGACCGTCTCGGATTCCCTGTATTCCCGTTGGAATGGCACGATCCGAAATCGGGAGAAATCTCTTCAGGTTATCGTGAATCGGGGTATCTGCCGGAAGCAGTGATTAATTTCCTTGCTTTATTGGGATGGAACCCGGGCAATGACCAGGAAGTGATGTCAATGGACGAATTGATTAAATTGTTTGATCTTCACCGTTGCAGCAAGTCGGGTGCCAAGTTCGACTATAAAAAGGGAATATGGTTCAACCATCAATATATACAGCAGAAACCTAACGAAGAAATTGCGGAACTGTTCTTGCCTTTCCTGAAAGAACATGGTGTAGAAGCTCCTTTCGAAAAGGTGGTGACTGTGGTTGGCATGATGAAAGATCGGGTAAGTTTCATTAAAGAACTGTGGGACGTATGTAGCTTCTTCTTCGTTGCTCCTACCGAATATGATGAAAAGACGGTGAAGAAACGTTGGAAAGAAGACTCTGCAAAATGTATGACCGAATTGGCAGAAGTGATTGCCGGCATTGAAGACTTTAGTATTGAAGGACAGGAAAAAGTCGTTATGGACTGGATTGCGGAGAAAGGTTATCATACTGGTAATATCATGAATGCTTTCCGTCTGACATTAGTGGGTGAAGGAAAAGGCCCGCACATGTTCGATATTTCCTGGGTATTGGGCAAAGAGGAGACGATAGCTCGCATGAAACGTGCGGTAGAGGTTTTGAAGTAATCGACACAGTACTATGCTTTACGACCTGGCAATAGTCATTTATGACTTTATCGTCCATTTGGCTGCTCCGTTTAGCCGTAAGCCCCGAAAGATGATGAAAGGGCATTGGGTAGTGTATGAACTCCTGCGGCAGCAAGTGGAGAAAGGGGAACAGTATATTTGGTTTCATGCTGCTTCACTGGGAGAGTTTGAACAAGGGCGCCCTCTGATAGAAATGATTCGTGCGAAGTATCCTAACTATAAGATATTGCTGACATTTTTCTCTCCTTCCGGTTACGAGGTGCGTAAGCATTACCGGGGGGCGGATATTGTCTGCTATCTGCCGTTTGATAAACCGCGGAATGTGAAAAAGTTCCTGGATATTGCAAATCCTTGCATGGCGTTCTTTATCAAATATGAGTTTTGGAAGAATTATCTGGATGAGCTTCACAAACGCCGTATTCCGGTATATAGTGTATCGTCTATCTTCCGTCGCGAACAAATATTCTTTAAATGGTACGGTGGAACTTATCGCAATGTATTGAAAGATTTCGATCATCTGTTTGTTCAGAATGAGGCATCCAAACGTTACTTGTCGAAAATCGGTATCAGCCGTGTGACAGTAGTGGGAGATACCCGTTTTGACCGCGTGTTACAAATCCGTGAAGAGGCTAAAGAACTCCCGTTGGTAGAGAAATTTAAAGGAACCAATTCCTTTACTTTTGTTGCCGGAAGCTCATGGGGACCTGACGAAGATTTATTCCTCGAATATTTCAATAACCATCCGGAAATGAAACTGATTATTGCTCCGCATGTGATTGACGAGAATCATCTGGTTGAAATCATCGGTAAATTGAAACGTCCGTATGTGCGCTATACCCGTGCCGACGAAAGGAATGTATTGAAAGCGGATTGTCTTATTATAGACTGTTTCGGACTGCTGTCCTCTATTTACCGTTATGGCGAAATAGCTTATATCGGTGGTGGTTTCGGAGTCGGTATTCATAACACATTGGAAGCGGCTGTATATGGTATTCCGGTGATTTTCGGACCGAAGTATCAGAAATTTATGGAAGCCGTTCAATTGCTCGAAGCAAAAGGCGCTTATTCCATCAAAGATTATGATGAACTGAAAACTTTGCTGGATCGTTTCCTGGCAGATGAATTGTTCTTGCGTGAAACCGGAACAAATGCAGGTTATTATGTGACTAGTAATGCCGGAGCTACAGAAAAGATTATGCACATGATTAATTTTTGATTAGAGGAAATAGTGTCGAAAAGAGGTGAATCCAATGAATTCGCTTTTTGTAAAAAAACGGCTTTATAAAAAATCTTATAAAAACAGCGGGATGTTCTTTCATTAGAATGTCCCGCTGTTTTTATTAACTTGTTAGAGTCTGCTATTTATCTTCCTTATACCATTGCGAATACATCAAATAATTGTGAGCAATCTTCTGATTCAGTTCTTTGGCTTGTTCAGGATCTACCTTTTTAATGAATTTCGCGGGTACCCCTCCCCAAATGCTTCCCGGCTCAATGATGGTATTGCTTAATACCAGCGAACCGGCGGCAACGATTGCTCCTTCGCCAACTACGACGTGATCCAGGACGGTTGACCCCATCCCTACCAATGCATAATCTTTGATGGTCGCCCCATGAATGGTGACATTATGCCCAACGGATACGTGATCGCCAATTTCAATAGTCGATTTCTGATATAACGTATGCAAGACACTTCCATCCTGAATGTTGACACCATTGCCGATTCGTATGGAGTTGACGTCACCTCTTAATACCGTATTAAACCAAATGCTACAATCATTTCCTATTTTTACATCTCCTATAATAGTTGCATTATCTGCGAGGAAGCAGTTTTCTCCGATTTCGGGAGCAAAACCCCGTACTGATTTAATTAAAGCCATATAATATTTGTTTCTAATAAAGTTTTTTATTTAATGCAGTTCTATGTTGTACGACACCCGGGTGTCGTGATGGCTGAGACCCGGGTCTTGGATAGTCTGACACCCGGGTCTCAGTATGCTTGACACCCGGGTGTCAGACAAGTTCTGTTTAAAGGGAAGCAGTCGCCTCTTGTAACCAAACTTTTTCTTCTTCGTTAAGATCCGGTGACAACTTCTCGTAGACAGTCTGATGGTAATTGTTTAACCATTCAATTTCTTCATTTGTCAGCATCTCCTTGATGATCCCTTTTTTGCAGATTGGGCATAAAGTGATAGTTTCAAACTTAAGATATTCTCCAAACATTCCCTCTCCATCTTTGCAAACCAACGTCAGGTTCTCCGTACGTATCCCGTGACTGCCTGCTTTATAAACACCAGGTTCATTGGAAGTAACCATGCCGGGCTGCAAAATGACAGGATTCTCATTCATACGAATGCTTTGCGGACCTTCGTGTACACTCAGGAAATGTCCGACGCCATGTCCTGTGCCATGAAGAAAATTCATTCTGTGGTTCCAGATAGGCATACGAGCTAGTACATCGAGCTGGGCTCCACGGGTTCCGGCAGGGAATTTGGCCATAGCCAACGCGATGTGTCCTTTTAATATAAGGGTATAATCCGTTTTTTCTTCTTCTGTAAGTTCGCCTAAGGCAATGGTTCGGGTGATGTCAGTGGTTCCGTCCAGATATTGGGCTCCTGAATCTAAGAGTAAGAACCCTCTGGGCTGAAGAGTCACATCACTTTCTGGGGTAGCCGAATAATGTACGATTGCCCCATGTTCTTTATATCCTGCAATCGTGTCGAAACTTTCCCCCATGTAGAGAGGCTGTGCAGCCCTAAACTCATGCAACTTTTTATCTATACTTAATTCTGTCTCTTTTCCGGTAGATACGGATTCTTCCAGCCATTTGAGGAATTTGACGAGTGCTACTCCATCCCGTTGCATGGCAGCGTGGATGCCGGCGATCTCCTGCTCATTGCGAATCGCTTTCAATAATGCGACAGGCGACTCTCCACGAAGAATAGAACATTGCGGATTAATAGATGAATAGATAGAATAATTTGTTTTTCGTGGATCAATCAGAATGTTTTTTCCCGGAAAAGAATTCAGGAATGTCTCTACCTCATCATACTTCTGTATCCCAATCTGCCGTTCCTTTAGATAAGTCTCTACCTCTGCCGTCACTTTCTCCGGTGAAATAAAATAAGTCACTTCATCCTGTGTGATTAACAGGTAACTTACTATGACCGGATTGCAATGTACATCGTTTCCTCGCAAATTGAGAGTCCATGCGATCTCGTCGAGTGCGGATATGAATAAAGCATAGACACCTTTCTTTTTCAACTCCGTACGGATGGCGGATATTTTCTCTTCGCAGCTTTTCCCTGCATATTTGATATCATAAATAAAGGCAGGAGAATCAGGCATGGCGGGCCGGTCTTTCCAAATGCTACTCAATGGATCTCCAAATATGTCGACCTGTAACTGATGTGCCGCCAGTTCTTCTTTCATCTGTTCGACCTGTTGCACAGAGAACATTTTCCCGTCGATACTTGCAGATTCTCCAGGTTTTAAGTGTTGGCAGAGAAATTCTGTAATACTGGGAGTCTCCGGCAGCATCTCTTTATATAAGGTAATGCCGCTGCCCTCCAATTCCTTCGTAGCTTGCAGAAAATAACGTGAGTCGGTCCATAATCCTGCTTTATCCATCAGGATGACCGCTGTTCCGGCAGAACCAGTAAAACCGGAAATCCACTCGCGTGACATCCAGTGGGGAGCCACATATTCACTAAGATGAGGGTCGGTGCTGGGAATAATGAACGCTTTGATAGAATTGGGATGAAAGGTCATGCGCAGTGCATGCACTCGCTCTTTTATGCTCTGTTTCATACTTTATTATATTATTATAGACATGTAAGTGTTTCAAAGGTACTAACTTTCTGCATTTAATAACTTGTTTATGAATAGTTTTTGAGAAATATTTGCCGAAAGTTTTGTGAATAAAGAAAGTATGTGTAATTTTGCGGCGCAATTTGACTGCGGAATTTTTTAATCATAACATATTAATAGTAACAAAATGATTGTAGTACCTGTAAAAGAAGGCGAAAACATTGAAAAAGCGCTGAAGAAGTTCAAAAGAAAATTTGAAAAGACTGGCATTGTAAAAGAGTTGAGAAGCAGACAACAGTTTGATAAACCGTCTGTAACTAAAAGACTTAAGAAAGAACGCGCAGTTTACGTACAACAACTTCAGCAAGTAGAAGATTAATAATTCGTAATTTCCTTTGAATTATTGAATTCTTTTCATACATTCGTTGCACGATTTTAGATGTAGCGATATTATGTTGATAGAATCTTTTCTTGATTATCTCCAGTATGAGCGGAACTATTCTGAAAAAACCGTTCTTGCGTATGGTGAAGATATAAAGCAACTGCAGGAGTTTGCTCAGGAAGAGTATGGAAAATTTAATCCGTTAGAGGTCGAGGCGGAACTGATTCGTGAATGGATTGTTTCATTGATGGATAAAGGGTATACCTCAACTTCTGTAAATCGTAAGCTAAGTTCGCTCCGAACGTTTTACAAGTATCTCTTGAGGCAGGGAGAAACGACTATAGATCCTTTGCGTAAAATAAAAGGACCTAAAAACAAAAAGCCGTTGCCTGTGTTCTTAAAAGAAAACGAAATGAATCGGTTATTGGATGAAACGGACTTTGGTGAAGGATTTAAAGGCTGTCGGGATCGGTTGATTATTGAAATGTTTTATGCTACCGGCATGAGGCTTTCGGAATTGATAGGTCTGGATAATAAGGATGTGGATTTTTCGGCTTCTCTTCTGAAAGTGACCGGGAAAAGAAACAAGCAACGGCTGATTCCGTTCGGTGACGAACTGCAGGAGTTGATGCTTGAATATATTAATGTAAGAAACGAAACGATTCCGGAAAGGTCGGAAGCTTTCTTTATTAGAGAGAATGGTGAACGGCTTTATAAGAATCTAGTCTATAATTTAGTGAAACGGAACCTGTCAAAGGTGGCGACGTTGAAGAAAAAGAGCCCTCACGTGTTGAGGCATACTTTTGCTACCACAATGCTGAATAATGAAGCAGAGCTGGGGGCGGTAAAAGAACTTTTGGGTCACGAGAGTATAACAACTACCGAGATCTACACACATGCCACATTTGAAGAACTTAAAAAAGTGTATAAACAAGCTCATCCAAGAGCTTAAAAAAAGGAGGTAAGTATGGATGTTAGAATTCAATCAATTCACTTTGATGCGTCAGAGCAATTGCAGGCATTTATTCAGAAGAAAGTGTCCAAGTTGGAAAAATATTACGAAGATATAAAGAAAGTAGAGGTGTCATTAAAGGTAGTTAAACCAGAAGTTGCTGAAAACAAGGAAGCGGGCATTAAAATATTGATCCCAAATGGAGAGTTTTATGCAAGCAAAGTATGCGATACATTTGAAGAAGCAATTGATTTAGATGTGGAAGCACTCGGAAAACAGCTGGTTAAATACAAGGAAAAGCAACGTAGCAAATAAAAAAATCCCAAATATTTTGCGGGAAAGAAATAAATAACTAAATTTGCAGCCGTTTCGCTCGCGTTAGAACGTGACGGTTGCATTTTTTAGTAAGTTTGCCTCTTTAGCTCAGTTGGCCAGAGCACGTGATTTGTAATCTCGGGGTCGTTGGTTCGAATCCGACAAGAGGCTCAAAAAGAAACCGAAGAACAAAGATAGAACATCTGTCTTTATCATATTGTTTGAAAATAGTTCTTTTATTTCTTGATTTTGAAAAGGGCAAATACCAGAGTGGCCAAATGGGGCAGACTGTAAATCTGCTGGCTTACGCCTTCGGTGGTTCGAATCCATCTTTGCCCACAATCAGAGTGACAACTTTGGCAAGAATGCGGAAGTAGCTCAGTTGATAGAGCATTAGCCTTCCAAGCTGAGGGTCGCGGGTTTGAGCCCCGTCTTCCGCTCTCTTTTCTTGCTGTTATAGCTCAGTGGTAGAGCACTTCCTTGGTAAGGAAGAGGTCCCGGGTTCAAATCCCGGTAACAGCTCATAAAGGATGTAAATGCTGATTATTAATCAAATAAATAACAAGTAAAGCTATGGCTAAAGAGAAATTTGAACGTACCAAACCGCACGTAAACATTGGTACAATCGGTCACGTAGACCACGGTAAGACAACGTTGACAGCTGCTATCACTACTGTGTTGGCAAAGAAAGGTCTTTCAGAATTGCGTTCTTTCGATTCTATCGACAACGCTCCTGAAGAAAAAGAAAGAGGTATTACTATCAATACTTCTCACGTTGAATATCAAACAGCTAACCGTCACTATGCACACGTAGACTGTCCGGGTCACGCCGACTACGTAAAGAACATGGTAACTGGTGCTGCTCAGATGGACGGTGCTATCATCGTTTGTGCTGCAACTGATGGTCCGATGCCTCAAACTCGCGAACACATCCTGTTGGCTCGTCAGGTAAACGTACCTCGTCTGGTTGTATTCTTGAACAAGTGCGATATGGTAGACGACGAAGAAATGTTGGAACTCGTTGAAATGGAAATGAGAGAACTTCTTTCATTCTATGATTTCGATGGTGACAATACTCCTATCATCCGTGGTTCTGCTCTTGGCGCATTGAACGGTGTTGAAAAATGGGAAGACAAAGTTATGGAACTGATGGATGCAGTTGATAACTGGATTCCACTGCCTCCGCGCGATGTTGATAAACCATTCTTGATGCCGGTTGAAGACGTGTTCTCTATCACAGGTCGTGGTACTGTAGCAACAGGTCGTATCGAAACTGGTGTTATCCACGTTGGTGATGAAATCGAAATCCTTGGTTTAGGTGAAGATAAGAAATCAGTTGTAACTGGTGTTGAAATGTTCCGTAAACTGTTGGATCAAGGTGAAGCTGGTGACAACGTAGGTCTTTTGCTTCGTGGTATTGACAAGAACGAAATCAAACGTGGTATGGTTCTTTGTAAACCAGGTCAGATTAAACCGCACTCTAAATTCAAAGCTGAGGTTTATATCTTGAAGAAAGAAGAAGGTGGTCGTCACACTCCGTTCCACAACAAATACCGTCCTCAGTTCTACTTGCGTACTATGGACTGTACAGGTGAAATCACTTTGCCGGAAGGAACAGAAATGGTAATGCCGGGTGATAACGTAACTATTACAGTTGAGTTGATCTACCCAGTAGCATTGAACCCGGGTCTTCGTTTCGCTATCCGCGAAGGTGGACGTACGGTAGGTGCTGGTCAGATTACTGAAATTATCGACTAATACACAATAATTAATCAGTTCCCGGTTTTCCATCGGGAACTGATTATGTACACACGGGAGTAGCTCAGTTGGTAGAGCACCGGTCTCCAAAACCGGGTGTCGGGAGTTCGAGCCTCTCCTCCCGTGCTAATATTATTGAAATGAAAAAGGTAATAGCTTATATTAAAGAATCTTACGACGAACTTGTACATAAAGTATCGTGGCCTACGTATTCTGAACTTGCTAACAGTGCAGTAGTTGTTTTATATGCTTCCCTGCTTATTGCATTGGTAGTATGGGGTATGGATGTCTGTTTCCAGAACTTCATGGAAAAAATCGTTTATCCACATTAAAAAATTAGGAATTGAAAATGGCTGAGATTGAAAAGAAATGGTACGTTCTACGTGCTATTAGCGGTAAAGAAGCTAAGGTAAAGGAATATCTTGAAGCTGATCTTAAGAACAGCGACCTTGGTGAATATGTATCTCAGGTATTGATTCCTACTGAAAAAGTTTACCAGGTTCGCAATGGTAAAAAAATTGTGAAGGAAAGAAGTTATCTTCCTGGCTACGTTTTAGTGGAGGCTGCTTTGGTTGGTGAGGTCGCTCATCACCTGCGCAATACTCCGAATGTGATAGGCTTTTTAGGCGGCTCCGAAAAACCGGTGCCTCTCAGACAATCAGAAGTGAATCGTATACTTGGTACAGTGGACGAACTGCAGGAAACGGGTGAAGAACTCAATATTCCGTACGTAGTGGGAGAAACTGTAAAAGTTACTTTTGGACCTTTCAGCGGATTCAGTGGCATCATTGAAGAAGTGAATAGTGAAAAAAAGAAACTAAAGGTCATGGTGAAGATATTCGGGCGCAAAACACCGCTTGAATTGGGCTTTATGCAAGTGGAAAAGGAATAACACGGAATTGTTACGCTGTTGTTGTTCTTCGTTTAATGTTTATATATAAATCAATAAAAAAATGGCTAAAGAAGTTGCTGGACTAATCAAGTTACAGATTAAAGGAGGCGCTGCAAATCCATCACCTCCCGTTGGACCTGCTTTGGGTTCTAAGGGTATTAATATCATGGAATTTTGCAAGCAATTCAATGCCAGAACCCAAGACAAAGCAGGTAAGATTTTACCTGTTATCATTACTTACTACGCAGATAAGTCTTTCGATTTTGTAATCAAGACTCCTCCCGTTGCTATTCAATTACTTGAAGTAGCTAAGGTAAAGAGTGGTTCTGCTGAGCCTAACCGTAAGAAAGTTGCCGAGCTTACTTGGGAACAGGTTCGTACGATTGCTCAGGACAAAATGGTTGACTTAAACTGTTTTACTGTGGAAGCTGCCATGAGAATGGTTGCAGGTACAGCTAGAAGTATGGGTATCGCTGTAAAAGGGGAGTTCCCGGTTAATAACTAATAAACTTCAATTGTAATGGGTAAACTGACAAAAAATCAAAAGTTAGCTGCAGAAAAGATTGAAGCAGGGAAAGCATACTCACTGAAAGAAGCTGCATCTTTGGTAAAAGAAATCACTTTTTCCAAGTTTGATGCTTCACTGGATATTGATGTACGTTTAGGTGTTGATCCACGTAAAGCTAACCAGATGGTGAGAGGTGTTGTTTCACTTCCTCATGGTACTGGTAAAGAAGTGCGTGTGTTGGTACTTTGTACACCGGATGCTGAAGCTGCTGCAAAAGAAGCTGGTGCTGACTACGTTGGTCTTGACGAATATATTGAAAAGATCAAAGGTGGATGGACTGATATTGATGTAATCATCACTATGCCATCTATCATGGGTAAAATTGGTGCGCTCGGTCGTGTACTCGGTCCTCGTGGATTGATGCCGAACCCTAAGAGTGGTACTGTAACTATGGATGTTGCTAAGGCTGTAAAAGAAGTAAAACAAGGTAAGATTGACTTTAAAGTTGATAAGAGCGGTATCGTTCACACTTCTATCGGTAAGGTATCATTCAGTCCTGATCAGATTCGCGACAACGCGAAAGAGTTCATCTCTACTCTGAACAAACTGAAACCGACCGCAGCAAAGGGTACATATATTAAGAGTATTTATCTTTCTAGTACAATGAGTGCGGGTATTAAAATCGACCCGAAATCAGTGGATGAAATCTAATAAAACAGAGAAATAATGAGAAAGGAAGATAAAAGTACGATTATAGAGCAAATTGCTGCTACAGTAAAGGAATATGGTCACTTCTACTTGGTAGACGTTACAGCTATGAACGCTGCTGCTACCAGTGCATTGAGAAGAGATTGTTTTAAATCAGACATCAAATTGATGTTGGTTAAAAACACGCTGCTTCACAAAGCACTTGAAAGCTTGGAAGAAGACTTCTCACCTCTTTACGGTTCTTTGAAAGGTACTACTGCTGTTATGTTTAGCAATACTGCAAACGTTCCTGCTAAGTTAATCAAAGACAAAGCGAAAGACGGTATTCCCGGACTGAAAGCTGCATATGCAGAAGAAAGCTTCTACATTGGTGCTGATCAATTGGATGCTCTCGTTTCAATCAAGAGTAAGAATGAAGTTATCGCCGATATCGTTGCCCTGTTGCAATCTCCGGCCAAGAATGTTATTTCTGCTCTTCAATCAGGTGGTAACACCCTTCACGGAGTTCTCAAGACTCTTGGTGAACGTCCCGAATAATTTTCAAAAATCAACAAAGTATTTAAACAATTAAAATCATACAAAAAATGGCAGATTTGAAAGCTTTTGCAGAACAATTAGTTAACTTGACAGTAAAAGAAGTTAATGAACTTGCAACTATCCTTAAAGAAGAATACGGTATTGAACCTGCTGCTGCAGCTGTAGCTGTTGCTGCTGGTCCTGCAGCTGGTGCTGCTGCCGCAGAAGAAAAAACTTCTTTCGACGTAGTATTGAAGAGCGCTGGTGCAGCTAAACTTCAAGTAGTTAAGGCCGTTAAGGAAGCTTGTGGTCTTGGTTTGAAAGAAGCTAAAGACTTGGTAGACGGTGCTCCTAGCACAGTAAAAGAAGGTTTGGCTAAAGACGAAGCAGAATCATTGAAGAAAACATTGGAAGAAGCTGGAGCTGAAGTTGAACTTAAATAACATTGGCCTGGTAATCAGGTAATTCGGTTAGGAATCCTTCACAAGAGGATTCTTAACCTTTTTGTGTATATATTTCAAATTAAGTTCTCCAAATTCATTGACAGATGTCTTCAAATACTGTAAATCAAAGAGTTAATTTTGCTTCGACTAAGAATCCGCTAGAATACCCGGATTTCCTGGAAGTACAATTGAAGTCATTCCAAGACTTTCTACAATTAGATACCCCACCTGAAAAGCGTAAGAATGAGGGATTGTATAAAGTATTTGCTGAAAACTTCCCTATTGCCGATACAAGAAACAATTTTGTTCTTGAGTTTCTGGACTATTATATTGATCCGCCGCGTTATACCATTGATGATTGTATAGAGCGTGGGCTTACTTATAGTGTTCCCTTAAAAGCGAAACTTAAGCTTTACTGTACGGACCCCGATCATGAGGATTTTGATACAGTGATTCAGGACGTATTCCTCGGCCCGATTCCTTATATGACTGATAAGGCTACTTTCGTCATTAACGGTGCCGAACGCGTAGTTGTGTCACAGCTTCACCGTTCTCCGGGTGTGTTCTTCGGTCAGAGTGTACATGCCAATGGTACGAAACTTTATTCGGCTCGTATTATTCCGTTTAAGGGTTCGTGGATTGAGTTTGCTACTGACATCAATAATGTGATGTACGCATATATCGACCGTAAGAAGAAATTGCCGGTGACTACATTGTTGCGTGCAATTGGCTTCGAGAATGACAAAGATATTCTTGAGATTTTCGATCTTGCAGAAGATGTGAAGGTAAACAAGACAAATCTGAAGAAGGTGTTAGGCCGTAAACTGGCTGCACGTGTCTTGAAAACATGGATTGAAGATTTCGTTGATGAAGATACCGGTGAAGTGGTTTCTATTGAACGTAACGAAGTTATTATCGACCGTGAAACCGTACTGGAAGAGGAGCATATTGATGAAATTTTGGAGTCGGGAGTTCAGAACATCCTTTTGCATAAGGATGAACCGAATCAGTCCGATTTCTCTATCATATATAATACGTTGCAGAAGGACCCGAGTAACTCGGAAAAAGAAGCTGTGTTGTATATCTACCGTCAGTTGCGTAATGCCGATCCGGCTGATGACGCAAGTGCAAGGGAGGTTATCAACAACTTGTTCTTCTCAGAAAAACGATATGACCTTGGTGATGTAGGTCGTTACAGAATCAACAAAAAGTTGAATCTGACGACTGACATGGACGTGCGTGTCCTCACGAAGGAAGATATTATTGAAATCATCAAATATCTGATTGAGTTGATTAACTCAAAAGCGGATGTGGATGATATTGACCACTTGAGTAACCGTCGTGTACGTACTGTTGGTGAACAGCTTTCTAATCAGTTTGCTGTGGGGCTGGCTCGTATGTCTCGTACGATTCGTGAACGTATGAACGTTCGTGACAATGAAGTGTTTACTCCGATTGATTTGATTAATGCGAAGACTATTTCTTCAGTAATCAACTCATTCTTCGGAACGAACGCGTTGTCGCAGTTCATGGACCAGACAAACCCGCTGGCTGAAATTACGCACAAACGTCGTATGTCTGCCCTTGGTCCTGGTGGTCTTTCCCGTGAACGTGCCGGATTTGAGGTTCGTGACGTTCACTATACACACTATGGTCGTCTTTGTCCGATTGAGACTCCTGAAGGTCCGAACATCGGTTTGATTTCTTCATTGTGTGTATTTGCTAAGATTAATGAGCTAGGATTCATTGAAACTCCCTACCGCAAGGTGGAAAATGGGAAAGTGGATCTTTCTGATAACGGTCTGATTTATCTGACTGCTGAAGAAGAGGAAGAAAAGGTTATTGCGCAGGGAAATGCTCCGTTGAATGACGATGGTACATTCGTACTTAACAGAGTTAAGTCTCGTCAAGATGCAGATTTCCCGGTTGTTGAACCATCTGAAGTTGACTTGATGGACGTTGCTCCTCAGCAGATTGCATCTATTGCAGCTTCTTTGATTCCATTCTTGGAACATGACGATGCTAACCGTGCATTGATGGGATCGAACATGATGCGCCAGGCGGTTCCTTTGTTGAGAAGTGAAGCTCCGATCGTAGGTACAGGTATCGAACGTCAGTTGGTAAGAGACTCTCGTACCCAGATTACCGCAGAAGGCGATGGTGTGGTTGACTATGTGGATGCTACTACTATCCGTATTTTGTATGACCGTACGGAAGACGAAGAATTTGTAAGTTTCGAACCTGCTTTGAAGGAATATAGAATACCTAAGTTCCGTAAGACTAACCAGAACATGACGATTGACTTACGTCCGATTTGTGACAAAGGCCAGCGTGTGAAGAAAGGTGATATCTTGACTGAAGGTTATTCTACTGAAAAGGGTGAATTGGCATTGGGTAAGAACCTGCTGGTAGCTTATATGCCTTGGAAGGGTTACAACTATGAGGATGCCATCGTATTGAACGAACGTGTGGTACGCGAAGACTTGTTGACTTCGGTTCACGTAGAGGAATATTCGCTGGAAGTTCGTGAAACAAAGCGTGGTATGGAAGAGCTGACTTCTGATATCCCGAATGTAAGTGAAGAAGCTACCAAAGACTTGGATGAAAACGGTATCGTAAGAATCGGTGCTCGTATCGAGCCGGGTGATATCATGATTGGTAAGATTACGCCGAAGGGTGAATCTGATCCTTCTCCGGAAGAAAAACTGCTTCGGGCTATCTTCGGTGATAAGGCAGGTGACGTGAAAGATGCTTCTTTGAAAGCTTCTCCTTCTTTGAAAGGTGTGGTGATTGATAAGAAACTTTTCTCACGTGTGATTAAGAATCGTAGCTCTAAACTGGCCGATAAAGCATTGTTGCCTAAGATTGATGATGAATTTGAATCTAAGGTAGCTGACTTGAAACGTATCCTGGTTAAGAAACTGATGACTTTGACTGAAGGTAAGGTTTCTCAAGGTGTGAAAGACTATTTGGGTGCGGAAGTTATTGCGAAAGGTTCTAAGTTCAGTGCTTCTGATTTTGATTCACTTGACTTTACTTCTATTCAGTTGAGCAACTGGACAAGTGACGATCATATTAACGGTATGATTCGTGATCTGGTGATGAATTTCATTAAGAAATATAAAGAGCTGGATGCTGAATTGAAACGTAAGAAGTTTGCTATTACAATTGGTGATGAACTTCCTGCTGGTATTATCCAGATGGCAAAAGTATATATTGCTAAGAAACGTAAGATTGGTGTGGGTGATAAGATGGCTGGTCGCCACGGTAACAAGGGTATTGTATCCCGTGTTGTTCGTCAGGAGGATATGCCGTTCTTGGCTGATGGTACTCCGGTTGACATTGTGTTGAATCCGTTGGGTGTGCCTTCTCGTATGAACATTGGTCAGATTTTTGAAGCTGTACTCGGACGTGCCGGAAAAACGTTGGGCGTGAAATTCGCGACTCCTATTTTCGACGGTGCTACCATGGAAGATCTGGATCAGTGGACAGACAAGGCAGGATTGCCTCGCTACTGTAAGACTTATCTTTGTGATGGTGGTACAGGTGAGCAATTTGACCAAGCAGCTACTGTGGGCGTAACTTACATGTTGAAGTTGGGCCACATGGTTGAAGACAAGATGCATGCTCGTTCTATCGGTCCGTACTCATTGATTACTCAGCAACCTCTTGGTGGTAAAGCTCAATTCGGTGGTCAGCGTTTCGGAGAAATGGAGGTTTGGGCACTCGAAGGTTTCGGTGCTGCCCATATCTTGCAGGAAATCCTGACTATCAAATCTGATGACGTGGTAGGACGTTCGAAGGCTTATGAAGCAATTGTGAAAGGTGAACCGATGCCACAACCTGGTATTCCGGAATCCTTGAACGTATTGTTGCACGAGTTGAGAGGTTTAGGTTTGAGTATCAACCTAGAATAAAATAATGAAAGAATGTGAGATGTCAATGTACCGATGAAGGTTTGTTGGCATCCGCACTTTTTTCAATTTCCAATGATTCAATTATCAAATCTCAATTATATAGAGTATGGCTTTTAGAAAAGAAAATAAGACGAAAAGTAATTTCTCGAAGATCTCAATTGGTCTGGCTTCTCCGGAAGAAATCCTTGAGAATTCGAGTGGTGAAGTTTTGAAGCCTGAAACCATTAATTACCGTACGTACAAACCCGAACGTGACGGTTTGTTCTGCGAGCGCATTTTTGGTCCTATCAAGGATTATGAATGTCATTGCGGTAAATACAAGCGTATCCGTTATAAAGGTATCGTCTGCGACCGTTGTGGGGTGGAAGTTACTGAAAAGAAAGTGCGCCGTGAACGTATGGGACATATCCAGCTGGTTGTGCCGGTGGCTCACATCTGGTATTTCCGTTCGCTTCCTAATAAAATCGGTTATTTGCTCGGATTGCCGACAAAGAAACTGGATTCGATTATATACTACGAACGTTATGTTGTTATTCAGCCGGGTGTGAAAGCTGAAGATGGCGTAGCTGAATATGATTTGCTTTCTGAAGAAGAATATCTGGATATTCTGGATACGCTTCCGAAAGACAATCAGTATCTTGAAGATAATGATCCGAATAAATTTGTTGCAAAGATGGGAGCCGAAGCTATTTATGATTTGCTGGCTCGTTTGGATCTGGATGCTTTGTCTTACGAACTGCGTCACCGCGCCGGAAACGATGCGTCTCAGCAACGTAAGAATGAAGCTTTGAAACGTCTTCAGGTAGTAGAATCGTTCCGCGCATCACGTGGACGTAACAAACCGGAATGGATGATCGTACGTATCGTACCGGTTATTCCGCCCGAACTTCGTCCGTTGGTTCCGCTGGATGGTGGCCGTTTTGCTACATCTGACTTGAACGACCTTTATCGTCGTGTGATTATCCGTAACAACCGTTTGAAACGACTGATTGAAATCAAGGCTCCGGAAGTAATCTTGCGTAATGAAAAACGTATGCTTCAGGAATCTGTCGATTCTTTGTTTGATAACTCACGTAAGTCAAGTGCTGTGAAGACAGACGCCAACCGTCCGTTGAAGTCATTGTCTGACAGTTTGAAAGGTAAACAGGGACGCTTCCGTCAGAACTTGCTGGGTAAACGTGTTGACTACTCTGCTCGTTCCGTAATCGTTGTTGGTCCGGAATTAAAGATGGGTGAATGCGGTATTCCTAAATTGATGGCTGCCGAATTATACAAGCCGTTTATTATTCGCAAGCTCATCGAACGTGGTATCGTTAAGACTGTTAAGTCTGCAAAGAAAATCGTAGACCGCAAAGAGCCGGTGATTTGGGATATCTTGGAACATGTAATGAAGGGACACCCGGTACTGTTGAACCGTGCTCCGACCTTGCACCGTTTGGGTATTCAGGCTTTCCAGCCTAAAATGATCGAAGGTAAAGCTATTCAGTTGCACCCGTTGGCATGTACGGCATTCAACGCCGACTTTGACGGTGACCAGATGGCTGTTCACTTGCCTTTGAGTAATGAAGCAATTCTTGAAGCACAAATGTTGATGCTTCAATCACATAATATCTTGAATCCGGCAAACGGTGCGCCTATTACTGTACCTGCACAGGATATGGTTCTTGGTTTGTACTATATTACTAAGTTGCGTGCCGGTGCAAAAGGTGAAGGTTTGACATTCTACGGACCGGAAGAAGCGTTGATCGCTTACAATGAAGGTAAGGTAGATATTCATGCTCCGGTGAAGGTTATCGTGAAAGACGTTGATGAAAATGGTAACATTGTAGACGTAATGCGCGAAACTTCAGTAGGACGTGTGATTGTGAATGAAATCGTTCCACCTGAAGCTGGTTATATCAATACAATTATCTCTAAGAAATCTCTTCGTGATATTATTAGTGATGTAATTAAGGTATGTGGTGTGGCTAAGGCTGCCGACTTCCTGGATGGAATCAAGAATTTAGGTTATCAGATGGCGTTCAAGGGTGGTTTGTCATTCAACTTGGGTGATATTATCATTCCGAAGGAAAAAGAAACTTTGGTACAGAAAGGTTACGACGAAGTTGAACAAGTCGTAAACAACTATAACATGGGTTTCATTACCAATAACGAACGTTACAATCAGGTAATTGATATTTGGACACATGTGAACTCCGAGTTGTCTAATATCCTGATGAAGACTATTTCTTCGGACGATCAGGGTTTCAACTCTGTATATATGATGCTTGACTCTGGTGCCCGTGGTTCTAAAGAGCAGATTCGTCAGTTGTCAGGTATGCGTGGTTTGATGGCAAAACCGCAGAAAGCAGGTGCTGAAGGTGGTCAGATCATCGAGAACCCGATTTTGTCGAACTTTAAAGAAGGACTTTCGGTGTTGGAGTACTTTATCTCTACCCACGGTGCTCGTAAAGGTTTGGCGGATACCGCTTTGAAGACTGCCGATGCTGGTTATTTGACTCGTCGTCTGGTGGACGTATCACACGATGTGATTATTACAGAAGAAGACTGCGGTACACTCCGCGGATTGGTTTGTACGGACCTTAAGAATAACGATGAGGTTATTGCTACTCTGTACGAACGTATCTTAGGCCGTGTTTCCGTACATGATATTATTCATCCTACCACAGGTGAATTGCTTGTTGCCGGTGGTGAAGAAATCACAGAAGAAGTAGCCAAGAAGATTCAGGAGTCTCCGATCGAGAGTGTTGAAATCCGTTCGGTATTGACTTGTGAAGCTAAGAAGGGGGTTTGTGCTAAATGTTACGGACGTAACCTGGCAACGAGCCGCATGGTTCAGAAGGGTGAAGCTGTCGGTGTAATCGCTGCTCAGTCTATTGGTGAGCCGGGTACACAGTTGACTTTGCGTACATTCCACGCCGGTGGTACTGCTGCAAATATTGCAGCTAACGCCAGTATCGTTGCTAAAAATAATGCACGTCTTGAATTTGAAGAGTTGCGTACAGTAGATATCGTTGACGAGATGGGTGAATCTGCAAAAGTGGTAGTAGGTCGTTTGGCCGAAGTACGTTTTGTGGATGTGAATACCGGTATCGTTCTTTCTACTCATAACGTACCTTATGGTTCAACACTGTATGTAAGCGACGGCGACTTGGTAGAAAAAGGCAAACTGATTGCTAAGTGGGACCCGTTCAATGCTGTTATTATCACAGAAGCAACCGGTAAGATCGAATTTGAGGGCGTGATTGAAAACGTTACTTATAAGGTTGAATCGGATGAAGCAACAGGTCTTCGTGAAATTATTATTATTGAATCCAAGGATAAAACCAAAGTTCCTACCGCTCATATCTTAACAGAGGACGGTGATTTGATCCGTACTTATAACTTACCGGTAGGTGGTCACGTTATCATCGAGAACGGTCAGAAGGTAAAAGCCGGTGAAGTAATCGTGAAGATTCCGCGTGCCGTAGGTAAGGCGGGTGATATCACGGGTGGTCTTCCTCGTGTTACTGAATTGTTTGAAGCTCGTAACCCGTCAAATCCGGCTGTCGTTTCTGAAATCGACGGTGAGGTGACAATGGGTAAGATCAAACGTGGTAACCGTGAAATCATCGTAACTTCCAAGACGGGTGAGGTTAAGAAGTATCTGGTTGCACTGTCTAAGCAGATTCTGGTACAGGAAAATGACTATGTACGTGCTGGTACTCCGTTGTCTGACGGTGCTACTACTCCGGCAGATATCTTGGCAATCAAGGGTCCTACAGCTGTACAGGAATATATCGTGAATGAAGTTCAGGATGTATACCGCTTGCAGGGTGTGAAGATCAATGATAAGCACTTTGAGATTATCGTTCGTCAGATGATGCGCAAAGTACAAATTGATGAACCGGGAGATACTCGCTTCCTCGAACAGCAAGTCGTAGACAAACTGGAATTCATGGAAGAAAATGATCGTATCTGGGGTAAGAAAGTCGTAGTAGATGCTGGTGATTCTCAAAATATGCAAGCTGGACAGATTGTAACTGCCCGCAAGTTGCGTGATGAGAATAGTATGTTGAAACGTCGTGACTTGAAACCGGTTGAGGTTCGTGATGCTGTTGCTGCTACCTCTACTCAGATTCTTCAAGGTATCACGCGTGCTGCTTTGCAAACATCAAGCTTTATGTCGGCTGCTTCCTTCCAGGAAACGACGAAAGTATTGAATGAAGCTGCTATCAACGGTAAGATCGATAAGCTTGAAGGTATGAAGGAAAATGTGATCTGTGGTCACTTGATTCCTGCCGGTACCGGACAGCGCGAGTTCGAAAAGCTCATCGTTGGATCAAAAGAAGAGTATGACCGTATCTTGGCTAACAAGAAAACAGTACTTGACTACAATGAAGTAGAATAAATACAATTCAATTGACTATATGAAAAGGAGCAGTTGCCTAATTGGGCAATTGCTCCTTTTTTTATTTCTTTTTTACTCGCGTGTATTACCATTAGTTTCAGGAAAAATGTGTTATTTTGCAGGATAACTTTTTAATCATATTAAATATGGAAGAACAAAATAACAACGGACAATTACAGATTGAATTGAGAGAAGAGGTTGCACAGGGAACTTATGCAAATCTTGCTATTATTACTCATTCGAGTTCTGAATTCATCCTTGACTTCGTGCGCGTAATGCCGGGCATACCGAAGGCTGGTGTGCAATCTCGTATTATTGTGGCTCCGGAGCACGCAAAACGTCTGCTGCGGGCATTAGAAGATAATATAGCAAAGTATGAGCGCGTATTCGGTCCGATTCGTACTTCGGATGAACCCCCTATTTCTCCTTTGACGGGTGTAAAAGGCGAAGCGTGAGGATGATATAAAAACATTAAAAAAGAAAAAAAAGTTGTAGCGCATTGAATATTCAAATATTATTCGTATTTTTGCAGCCCAAAATGTATAGTTACGAAATTAATATAACAATAATATAAATCAAAAAACAATTAAAATGCCTACAATTCAGCAATTAGTAAGAAAAGGACGCGAAGTGCTGGTGGAGAAAAGTAAATCTCCAGCCTTGGATTCATGTCCTCAAAGACGTGGCGTTTGCGTGAGAGTATACACTACTACTCCGAAGAAGCCGAACTCTGCAATGCGTAAAGTAGCTCGTGTACGTTTGACTAACCAAAAAGAGGTGAACTCATACATTCCGGGAGAAGGACACAACTTGCAGGAACACTCAATCGTTTTGGTACGTGGTGGTCGTGTAAAAGACCTTCCGGGTGTGCGTTATCACATTGTACGTGGTACGCTTGATACAGCAGGTGTTGCTGGTCGTACTCAAAGACGTTCTAAGTATGGTGCTAAGCGTCCGAAACCAGGACAAGCAGCTGCTCCTGCTAAGGGTAAGAAAAAATAAGGATTAAGACCTAATTAAAATTAAAGTAATAACTTACGTTTTAGTTTGTTGGAAATGCTAAAGGTTGAGTAAATTCTCCGGAGGGAGAGTTGAAGAAGTCAAGAAGTAGACAACCAAGAACAAAAACATTATTTTTCAAACAAATGAGAAAAGCAAAACCAAAAAAACGCCTGATTCTTCCGGATCCTGTGTTTAATGACCAAAAGGTTTCCAAGTTCGTGAACCACTTGATGTATGATGGAAAGAAAAATACATCTTATGAAATCTTTTATGCCGCTTTGGAAACAGTGAAAGCAAAACTTCCTAACGAAGAAAAATCAGCTCTCGAAATCTGGAAAAAGGCTTTGGATAATGTAACTCCGCAAGTGGAAGTAAAGTCTCGCCGTGTAGGTGGTGCTACTTTCCAAGTTCCTACTGAAATCCGTCCGGATCGTAAAGAATCAATCTCTATGAAGAATTTGATTCTGTTTGCTCGCAAAAGAGGTGGTAAATCAATGGCTGACAAGTTGGCTGCTGAAATTATGGATGCCTTCAATGAACAAGGCGGTGCATACAAACGTAAAGAAGATATGCACAGAATGGCAGAAGCTAACCGTGCATTTGCTCATTTTAGATTCTAATACTGTAAGAAACCTAATATAAACTTAAAGTAAAGGAATTAGAAGATGGCTAAACATGATTTACATTTAACTCGTAATATCGGTATCATGGCTCACATTGATGCCGGAAAAACAACTACTTCTGAACGTATCCTGTTCTACACTGGATTGACTCACAAAATTGGTGAAGTTCATGATGGTGCTGCTACTATGGACTGGATGGAACAGGAGCAAGAACGTGGTATCACTATTACATCCGCTGCTACAACAACAAGGTGGAAATATGCTGGTGATACTTATAAAATTAACTTGATTGACACTCCGGGACACGTTGACTTTACCGCAGAGGTAGAACGTTCATTGCGTATCCTTGATGGGGCTGTAGCTGCTTACTGTGCTGTTGGTGGTGTTGAGCCTCAATCAGAAACTGTATGGCGTCAGGCTGATAAATATAACGTTCCTCGTATTGCTTATGTTAATAAGATGGACCGTTCTGGTGCTGACTTCTTTGAAGTAGTTCGTCAGATGAAGGATGTTCTTGGAGCTAATCCGTGTCCGATTGTTGTTCCTATCGGTGCTGAAGAATCTTTCAAAGGTCTTGTTGACCTTATCAAAATGAAAGCTATCTATTGGCATGATGAAACAATGGGGGCTGACTACAGTATTGAGGAAATCCCTGCAGAACTTATCGATGAAGCTAACGAGTGGAGAGATAAGATGCTTGAAAAAGTAGCAGAATTTGATGATGCTTTGATGGAGAAATATTTCGATGATCCTTCTACTATTACTGAAGAAGAAGTATTGAGAGCTCTTCGTAATGCAACAGTTCAGATGGCTGTAGTTCCTATGCTTTGCGGATCTTCTTTTAAGAACAAAGGTGTTCAGACATTGCTTGATTATGTTTGTGCTTTCTTGCCTTCTCCACTTGATACAGAGAACGTAATAGGTACAAATCCTAATACGGGAGCTGAAGAGGATCGTAAACCAAGTGATGATGAAAAAACATCTGCTTTGGCGTTTAAGATCGCAACTGACCCATATGTAGGTCGTTTGACTTTCTTCCGTGTTTATTCTGGTAAAATTGAAGCAGGTTCTTATATCTACAACTCTCGTTCTGGTAAGAAAGAACGCGTTTCTCGTCTGTTCCAGATGCACTCCAACAAACAGAACCCGGTTGAAGTAATCGGTGCTGGTGATATTGGTGCAGGTGTAGGCTTTAAAGATATTCGTACTGGGGATACTTTGTGTGATGAAACAGCTCCGATAGTACTTGAGTCTATGGACTTTCCGGAACCGGTTATTGGTATCGCTGTAGAACCTAAGACTCAGAAAGATATGGATAAACTGTCTAACGGTTTGGCTAAATTGGCTGAAGAAGACCCGACATTTACTGTGAAAACAGACGAACAGACAGGTCAGACAGTTATTTCTGGTATGGGTGAGCTTCACTTGGATATTATCATTGACCGTTTGAAACGTGAATTTAAGGTAGAATGTAATCAAGGTAAGCCTCAGGTTAACTATAAGGAAGCTATCACGAAGACAGTTAACTTGCGTGAAGTGTACAAGAAGCAGTCTGGTGGACGTGGTAAGTTTGCTGATATCATTGTGAACATTGGTCCGGCTGATGCGGATTTCACTTTAGGTGGTTTGCAGTTTGTTGATGAAGTGAAGGGTGGTAATATTCCTAAGGAATTTATCCCAGCAGTTCAGAAAGGCTTTACAAATGCTATGAAGAGTGGTGTTTTGGCAGGCTACCCATTGGATTCATTGAAAGTGACTTTGGTTGATGGTTCATTCCACCCGGTTGACTCTGATCAGTTGTCATTTGAAATCTGTGCAATGCAGGCTTATAAAAATGCATGTGCTAAGGCAGGTCCTGTTTTGATGGAACCTATCATGAAACTGGAAGTTGTAACTCCGGAAGAAAACATGGGTGATGTTATCGGTGACTTGAACAAACGTCGTGGACAGGTTGAAGGTATGGAATCTAGCCGCTCTGGCGCTCGTATCGTGAAAGCGATGGTTCCACTGGCGGAAATGTTTGGTTACGTAACAGCTTTACGTACTATTACTTCTGGTCGTGCAACCTCGTCAATGACCTACTCTCATCACGCTCAGCTTTCTTCTTCTATTGCTAAGGCTGTATTGGAAGAAGTAAAAGGACGCGCTGATTTACTCTAAAATATCTAAAGCAGCAGGCTAGCGAATGACTCTTAGCCTGCCGCTTTATCTTATTATAAATGTATTAATTAAAAAAAATAATGAGTCAGAAAATTAGAATTAAATTGAAATCTTACGACCACAACTTGGTTGACAAGTCAGCTGAGAAAATTGTAAGAACTGTAAAAGCTACAGGTGCTATCGTTAGCGGTCCAATACCTCTGCCTACGCACAAACGTATCTTTACTGTGAACCGTTCGACTTTCGTAAACAAAAAGTCTCGTGAGCAATTTGAACTCTCTTCTTATAAGAGATTAATCGACATCTATAGCTCAACAGCTAAGACAGTAGATGCTTTGATGAAGTTGGAATTGCCAAGTGGTGTGGAAGTAGAAATTAAAGTTTGATAATTAAAAATTAGTGAAATGCCAGGATTATTAGGAAAAAAAATCGGAATGACATCCGTTTTCAGTGCCGATGGTAAAAATGTACCATGCACTGTTATCGAAGCAGGTCCTTGTGTTGTTACTCAAGTTAAAACTGTAGAAAAAGATGGCTATGCAGCTGTTCAGTTGGGTTTCCAGGACAAAAAGGAAAAACATACAACTAAACCGTTGATGGGACATTTTAAAAGAGCAGGAGTAACACCGAAGAGACACTTGGCTGAGTTCAAAGAATTTGAAACAGAGTTGAATTTGGGTGATACCATTACTGTAGAAATGTTTAACGACGCTAGCTTTGTTGACGTTGTTGGTACTTCTAAGGGTAAGGGTTTTCAGGGTGTAGTAAAAAGACATGGTTTTGGTGGTGTGGGTCAAGCTACTCACGGTCAGCATAATCGCGCTCGTAAACCGGGTTCTATCGGTGCTTGTTCTTACCCTGCAAAAGTATTCAAAGGAATGCGCATGGGTGGACAACTTGGTGGTGACAGAGTCACTGTACAAAACTTGCAGGTATTAAAAGTAATCGCGGATCATAACCTTCTTTTGGTTAAAGGTTCTATCCCGGGTTGCAAAGGTTCAATCGTATTAATTGAGAAATAATGGAAGTTAACGTATATAACATTAAAGGTGAAGACACTGGGAGAAAGGTTACGTTAAACGAATCTATCTTCGGAATTGAGCCCAACGACCACGCTATTTATTTGGACGTAAAACAATTTATGGCTAATCAGCGTCAGGGTACTCATAAGTCAAAAGAAAGAAGTGAAATCAGTGGTTCAACTCGTAAGATCGGTCGTCAGAAAGGTGGCGGTGGAGCACGTCGTGGTGATATGAATTCGCCTGTTCTTGTAGGTGGTGCTCGTGTTTTCGGTCCGAAACCAAGAGACTACTTCTTTAAGTTGAATAAAAAAGTTAAGACACTGGCTCGTAAGTCAGCTTTGTCTTATAAAGCTCAAAACGATGCAATCGTTGTCGTTGAGGATTTCACATTTGAAGCTCCTAAGACAAAAGATTTCGTTGCAATGACAAAAAATCTTAAAGTTTCCGATAAAAAGCTACTTGTAATTTTACCGGAAGCAAATAAAAACGTATATTTGTCAGCTCGTAACATCGAGGGTGCTAATGTACAGACTATCTCAGGATTAAATACTTACAGAGTATTGAATGCTGGGGTTATTGTGCTTACAGAAAACTCTCTGAAGGCTATTGACAATATCTTAATTTAAAAAGGAGGCTTAAATAATGGGAATTATTATTAAACCGTTGGTAACAGAGAAAATGACTGCAATCACAGATAAGCTGAATCGTTTCGGCTTTGTTGTACGTCCTGAAGCTAACAAACTGGAAATTAAGAAGGAAATTGAAGCTCTTTATAATGTTACTGTAGTTGATGTGAATACTGTGAAGTATGCTGGCAAGAATAAGAGCCGTTATACCAAAGCAGGTATCATCAATGGTCGTACGAATGCTTTCAAAAAAGCAATCGTGACATTGAAAGAAGGAGATACTATTGATTTTTATAGCAATATTTAATAAAAATGGCAGTACGTAAATTTAAGCCCACAACACCGGGGCAAAGACATAAAATTATTGGTACTTTCGAAGAAATTACTGCATCAGTACCAGAAAAGTCTCTTGTATATGGTAAGAAATCATCTGGTGGTCGTAACAGCGAAGGTAAGATGACTATGCGCTACATTGGTGGCGGTCATAGAAAGGTGATTAGAATTGTTGATTTCAAGAGAAATAAGGACGGTGTTCCAGCAGTAGTTAAAACAATCGAATACGACCCGAATCGTTCGGCTCGTATCGCTCTGTTATTTTATGCTGATGGAGAAAAAAGATATATTATTGCTCCCAATGGATTGCAAGTTGGTGCGACTCTGATGTCAGGTGAAACAGCAGCGCCAGAGATTGGTAATGCTCTTCCTCTTCAAAACATTCCGGTGGGTACTGTGATTCACAATATCGAATTACGTCCGGGACAGGGTGCTGCTCTGGTTCGTTCAGCTGGTAACTTTGCTCAGTTGACTTCTCGTGAGGGTAAGTATTGTGTAATCAAGTTGCCTTCAGGTGAGGTTAGACAGATTCTTAGCACTTGTAAAGCTACTATCGGTAGTGTAGGTAACTCTGATCATGGATTGGAAAGTTCAGGTAAAGCAGGACGTTCTCGTTGGCAAGGACGTCGTCCTCGTAACCGTGGTGTTGTAATGAACCCGGTTGATCACCCGATGGGTGGTGGTGAAGGACGTGCTTCCGGAGGTCACCCAAGATCACGTAAGGGATTGTATGCTAAGGGACTTAAGACTAGAGCTCCTAAGAAACAATCGTCTAAGTACATTATTGAGAGAAGAAAAAAGTAATCTGATTAATTGAGTAAACTATGAGTCGTTCATTAAAAAAAGGTCCATATATTAACGTTAAGCTTGAAAAGAGAATTCTTGCCATGAATGAATCAGGTAAGAAAGTCGTAGTAAAGACTTGGGCCAGAGCTTCAATGATTTCGCCTGATTTTGTAGGCCATACAGTTGCAGTTCACAATGGAAATAAATTTATTCCTGTTTATGTTACCGAGAATATGGTAGGACACAAGTTGGGCGAATTTGCTCCAACTCGTACATTCAGAGGACACGCTGGTAACAAGAAAAGATAACAGGATTTATTTGAAATAATAAAGTAATAAATAATAATGGGAGCAAGAAAAAAAATATCGGCTGAAAAAAGAAAAGAAGCCCTTAAGACCATGTATTTTGCAAAATTGCAAAATGTTCCTACTTCTCCACGTAAGATGCGTCTGGTTGCAGACATGATCCGTGGTATGGAAGTGAACAGAGCACTTGGTGTTTTGAAATTTTCTTCAAAAGAAGCTGCTGCAAGAGTGGAAAAATTGCTTCGCTCTGCAATTGCTAACTGGGAACAGAAAAACGAACGTAAAGCAGAAAGTGGCGAATTGTTCGTAACACAGATTTTTGTTGATGGTGGAGCTACACTCAAAAGAATGAGACCGGCACCACAGGGTAGAGGTTATAGAATTCGCAAACGTTCAAATCACGTAACATTGTTCGTTGGTGCTAAAAGTAATAACGAAGATCAAAATTAAGGTAGATGGGACAAAAAGTTAATCCAATAAGCAACCGTTTAGGAATTATCAGAGGATGGGATTCTAACTGGTATGGTGGAAATGATTACGGTGATTCTTTGCTGGAAGATAGCAAAATCCGTAAATATCTTAATGCAAGACTTGCAAAAGCAAGTGTATCAAGAATCGTAATTGAACGTACGCTGAAGCTCGTTACTATTACTGTTTGCACTGCTCGCCCGGGTATTATTATCGGTAAAGGTGGCCAAGAAGTTGATAAGTTAAAAGAGGAGTTGAAGAAGGTTACCGACAAAGATATTCAAATCAATATCTTTGAAGTGAAGAGACCGGAACTGGATGCTGTGATTGTTGCTAACAACATCGCTCGCCAGGTTGAAGGTAAAATTGCCTATCGCCGTGCCATCAAGATGGCTATCGCAAACACAATGCGTATGGGTGCTGAAGGTATCAAAATTCAGATTTCAGGACGTTTGAATGGAGCTGAAATGGCTCGTTCTGAAATGTATAAAGAAGGAAGAACTCCGTTGCACACTTTCAGAGCTGATATCGACTACTGTCATGCAGAAGCATTGACTAAAGTAGGTCTTCTTGGTATCAAAGTTTGGATTTGTAGAGGTGAAGTGTTTGGTAAGAAAGAATTGGCTCCGAACTTTACACAAAGCAAAGAAAGTGGTCGTGGAAACAATAGTGGAAACAACGGCGGAAAGAACTTCAAAAGAAAGAAAAATAATCGCTAAACGAATTTGAATTTTAGGAAACTATGTTACAACCGAAAAAGACAAAATTCAGAAGACAACAAAAAGGCCGTCAGAAAGGTAATGCCCAGAGAGGCAACCAGCTGGCCTTTGGTTCTTTTGGCATAAAGGCTTTGGAGACTAAGTGGATTACAGGCCGTCAGATCGAAGCTGCTCGTATTGCAGTAACAAGATATATGCAACGTCAAGGACAGATCTGGATCCGTATATTCCCGGATAAACCGATCACTAGAAAACCTGCCGATGTACGTATGGGTAAAGGTAAAGGTGCTCCAGAGGGATTTGTGGCTCCTGTAACTCCAGGTAGAATCATTATTGAAGCTGAAGGAGTATCTTACGAAATCGCGAAAGAAGCATTGCGCTTAGCTGCTCAAAAGCTTCCTATTACAACGAAGTTTGTCGTAAGACGTGATTATGATATTCAAAATCAAAATGCGTAAGTGTTATGAAAATTGCAGAAATTAAAGAAATGACTACTAATGATTTAGTAGAAAGAGTAGAGGCGGAAACAGCTAATTATAACCAAATGGTTATTAATCATTCTATTTCTCCTTTGGAAAATCCTGCTCAAATCAAACAATTACGCAGGACTATTGCGCGTATGAAAACAGAATTGCGCGAAAGAGAACTTAACAATAAATGATCAGCTTGATGGAAGCAAGAAATTTAAGAAAAGAAAGAACAGGGGTTGTGTTGAGCAATAAGATGGACAAGACCATCACAGTTGCTGCCAAATTTAAGGAAAAACACCCTATATATGGTAAGTTCGTTAGCAAAACGAAGAAGTACCATGCTCACGATGAAAAGAATGAATGCAATATCGGTGATACTGTAAGCATCATGGAAACTCGTCCTTTGAGCAAGACTAAAAGATGGAGATTAGTAGAAATAATTGAAAGAGCTAAGTAATTATGATACAAGTAGAATCCAGACTTACAGTATGTGATAACAGTGGAGCGAAAGAGGCGTTGTGTATCCGCGTTTTGGGGGGGACAGGTCGTCGTTATGCTTCAGTGGGGGATGTCATTGTAGTTTCAGTGAAGAGCGTTATCCCTTCTAGTGATGTTAAAAAAGGTGCAGTATCAAAGGCTTTGATTGTACGTACAAAGAAAGAAATCCGTCGTCCTGATGGTTCTTATATACGTTTTGATGATAATGCTTGCGTGTTGTTGAATAATGCAGGTGAAATTAGAGGTAGTCGTATTTTCGGTCCTGTAGCAAGAGAACTTCGTGCTACAAACATGAAAGTTGTGTCACTTGCGCCTGAGGTACTTTAATTTGTAAAAGATTTAAGTAATGAGTAAATTACATATTAAAAAAGGCGATACAGTTTACGTAAATGCTGGTGAAGATAAGGGCAAAACTGGTCGTGTATTGAAGGTTCTTGTTAAAGAAGGACGTGCATTTGTTGAAGGTATCAATATGGTATCTAAAAGCACAAAGCCGAATGCAAAGAATCCACAAGGTGGTATTGTGAAGCAAGAAGCTTCTATCCACATTTCAAACTTGAACCCGGTTGATCCAAAAACTGGTAAAGCAACGCGTATTGGGAGAAAAAAGAGTTCGGAAGGAACTTTAGTGCGTTATTCTAAAAAATCAGGAGAGGAGATTAAGTAATGAGTAATACTGCTAGTCTTAAGAAAGAATATGCAGAGCGTATAGCACCTGCATTGAAATCACAGTTCCAGTATTCTTCTACAATGCAGATACCCGTACTTAAGAAGATTGTAATCAATCAGGGATTAGGTATGGCTGTTGCTGATAAGAAGATTATCGAAGTAGCAATCAATGAAATGACAGCTATTACAGGTCAAAAAGCTGTAGCTACCATTTCTCGTAAAGATATCGCAAACTTTAAGTTGCGTAAAAAAATGCCGATTGGTGTTATGGTAACTTTACGTCGTGAAAGAATGTACGAATTCCTTGAAAAATTGGTTCGTGTAGCTCTTCCTCGTATTCGTGACTTCAAAGGTATCGAAAGTAAGTTTGATGGTAAAGGTAACTATACCCTTGGTATTCAGGAACAAATCATTTTCCCTGAAATAAATATCGATAGTATTACAAGAATTCTCGGAATGAATATTACCTTTGTAACCTCTGCGGAAACAGATGAAGAAGGTTATGCTTTGCTGAAGGAATTCGGTTTACCTTTTAAAAACGCTAAAAAAGACTAATAGATATGGCAAAGGAATCAATGAAAGCACGTGAAGTAAAGCGTGCTAAATTAGTAGCCAAATACGCCGAGAAAAGAGCTGCTTTGAAGCAAATCGTAAGAACAGGTGATCCTGCTGATGCTTTCGAAGCTGCACAGAAGTTGCAAGAGTTGCCAAAGAATTCTAATCCAATTCGTATGCACAACCGTTGCAAACTGACTGGTCGTCCTAAAGGTTATATTCGTCAGTTCGGAATTTCGAGAATTCAATTCCGTGAGATGGCATCTAACGGACTGATCCCAGGCGTAAAAAAAGCAAGCTGGTAATTATTGTTTAAATATTGTCAGGGTAGTCCTGATTAATTTAATTTATTTTTATATGACTGATCCAATAGCAGATTATTTAACGAGGTTGCGGAACGCGATTGGTGCAAAGCACAGAGTTGTTGAAGTTCCCGCTTCGAATTTGAAAAAAGAAATCACTAAGATTCTTTTTGAAAAAGGCTACATCCTTAATTATAAGTTTGTAGAAGATGGTCCTCAAGGAACTATTAAGGTTGCCTTGAAGTATGATTCTGTTAACAAAGTTAACGCAATCAAAAAGTTAGAAAGAATATCTTCTCCGGGTATGCGTAAGTATACTGGTTACAAAGATATGCCGCGTGTTATTAATGGGCTGGGTATTGCTATAATATCTACTTCCAAAGGTGTAATGACTAACAAAGAGGCTGCAGAACTGAAAATCGGTGGTGAAGTCTTGTGTTATGTATATTAATTAGGAGGAATTAGAATGTCAAGAATAGGAAAATTACCCATTAGTATCCCTGCTGGAGTGACAATCACTCTGAAGGATAATGTGGTTACCGTAAAGGGACCCAAAGGCGAAATGAGCCAATATGTGAATCCTGCTATCAATGTTACTATTGAAGACGGACACGTAACTTTAACAGAAAACGATAAAGAAATGCTTGATAACCCGAAGCAGAAACATGCTTTCCACGGTTTGTATCGTTCATTGGTTCACAACATGGTTGTGGGCGTATCTGAAGGTTACAAGAAAGAACTGGAACTTGTAGGTGTAGGTTATCGTGCTTCAAACCAAGGTAACATCATTGAGCTGGCTTTAGGTTATACACACAATATTTTCATTCAATTGCCTGCTGAGGTAAAAGTTGAAACGAAGTCTGAAAGAAATAAGAATCCTCTTATTATATTGGAATCGTGTGACAAACAATTGCTTGGTCAAGTTTGCTCTAAAATACGTTCTTTCCGTAAGCCTGAACCATACAAGGGTAAAGGTATTAAGTTTGTTGGCGAAGTAATTCGTAGAAAGTCTGGTAAATCAGCCGGCGCTAAGTAATTCATATAAAATTAGATTATTATGACAACAAAAATAGAAAGACGAGTTAAGATCAAATATAGAGTACGCAACAAGATTTCAGGTACTACTGAATGTCCGCGTATGAGTGTATTTAGAAGTAACAAGCAAATTTATGTCCAGATTATCGATGATCTTTCTGGTAAGACACTGGCTGCTGCTTCTTCTTTAGGTTTGACTGAGAAAGTCGCTAAAAAAGAACAAGCTGCTAAAGTTGGTGAAATGATTGCTAAAAAGGCTCAGGAAGCAGGTATAACTACTGTTGTTTTCGACCGTAATGGTTACTTGTATCATGGGAGAGTAAAAGAAGTAGCTGATGCTGCTCGTAACGGTGGACTTAAATTTTAATCATTATGGCAGGAGTTAATAATAGAGTTAAGATTACTAACGATATAGAACTGAAAGATAGATTAGTTGCTATTAATCGTGTTACTAAAGTTACCAAAGGTGGTAGAACTTTTAGTTTCTCTGCAATCGTTGTTGTAGGTAACGAAGAAGGTATCATTGGTTGGGGACTTGGTAAAGCAGGTGAAGTAACAGCTGCTATCGCTAAAGGTGTTGAGTCAGCTAAAAAGAACCTGGTGAAAGTACCTATTTTAAAAGGTACTGTTCCTCATGAACAATCAGCTAGATTTGGTGGTGCTGAAGTATTCATCAAACCTGCATCTCACGGAACCGGTGTTGTAGCTGGTGGTGCTATGCGTGCTGTATTGGAAAGTGTTGGTGTTACTGACGTTTTGGCTAAATCTAAAGGTTCTTCGAATCCGCATAACCTTGTTAAAGCTACAATTGAAGCTTTGAGTGAAATGCGTGATGCAAGAATGGTTGCTCAGAACAGAGGTATTAGTGTTGAAAAAGTATTTAGAGGATAAGGAGGAGATATGTCAACTATAAAGATTAAACAAGTTAAAAGTAGAATTGGTGCTCCAGCTGATCAGAAAAGAACTCTTGACGCACTGGGACTTCGTAAACTGAACCGTGTGGTTGAACACGAAAGCACTCCTTCAATTCTTGGAATGGTAGATAAAGTAAAACACTTGGTTGCCATTGTTAAGTAATTATTTGTTGAATAATAAAACGAAATTACAATATGAACTTAAGTAATTTAAAACCTGCTGAGGGATCTACTAAGACAAGAAAAAGAATTGGACGTGGTGCTGGTTCTGGCTTAGGTGGTACTTCTACAAGAGGTCATAAAGGAGCTAAATCAAGATCTGGATACTCTAAGAAAATCGGTTTTGAAGGTGGTCAGATGCCTCTTCAACGTCGAGTTCCTAAATTTGGTTTCAAGAATATCAATCGTGTTGAATATAAAGCTATCAACTTGGATACTATCCAGAAACTTGCTGAAGCTAAAAGCTTGGCAAAAGTTGGTGTAAACGACTTTATCGAAGCAGGATTTATTTCTTCAAATCAGTTGGTAAAAGTATTGGGTAACGGAACTCTGACTAACAAGCTGGAAGTAGAAGCTCATGCATTCTCTAAGACTGCAACTGCTGCTATTGAAGCTGCTGGTGGAACTGTAGTAAAACTCTGATTCAATGAGAAAAGCTATTGAAACATTAAAGAATATATGGAAGATTGAGGATCTGAGACAGCGGATCCTCATCACCATATTGTTCGTGGCAATTTACCGTTTCGGATCGTATGTCGTATTACCGGGTATCAATCCGGCGATGCTGGCAAAATTGCACGAACAAACAAGTGAAGGCCTTTTAGCCTTGTTAAATATGTTCTCTGGAGGAGCATTTTCTAATGCCTCTATTTTTGCATTAGGAATCATGCCTTATATCTCTGCATCTATCGTAATCCAGTTATTGGGAATCGCTGTACCGTATTTCCAGAAGTTGCAACGCGAAGGTGAGAGCGGCAGAAGAAAAATGAATCAATATACTCGTTACTTGACGATTGCTATATTGTTAGTTCAGGCCCCTTCTTATTTGCTCAATCTTAAAATGCAGGCTGGCCCTTCCTTAAATGCTTCATTAGATTGGACTCTGTTTATGGTTACCTCTACCATTATTTTGGCAGCAGGTAGTATGTTTATTTTGTGGCTTGGTGAAAGAATTACTGATAAAGGTATTGGTAACGGTATTTCATTTATCATCTTGATTGGTATTATCGCTCGTTTCCCTGATGCTTTGTTGCAAGAAGTTGTGTCCAGAGTAGCAAATAAGAGCGGTGGTCTGATTATGTTTATAATTGAAATCGTATTCTTATTATTAGTGATTGGCGCTGCTATTCTTTTGGTGCAAGGTACAAGAAAGATTCCTGTACAGTATGCAAAAAGAATTGTTGGTAACAAGCAATATGGTGGTGCTAGACAGTATATCCCTTTAAAGGTGAATGCTGCCGGTGTTATGCCTATCATTTTTGCTCAGGCAATCATGTTTATTCCAATTACATTTATCGGCTTTTCAAATGTAAATGATGCAGGCGGTTTCTTGCATGCGTTTACAGATCATACAAGTTTCTGGTATAATTTTGTCTTTGCGGTAATGATTATATTATTTACGTATTTCTATACTGCAATTACAATTAATCCGACTCAGATGGCTGAGGATATGAAGAGAAATAATGGTTTCATCCCTGGTATTAAACCGGGAAAGAAAACAGCAGAGTATATTGATGATATAATGTCTCGTATCACTTTGCCGGGTTCTTTCTTCTTGGCTTTAGTTGCTATTATGCCTGCTTTTGCCGGTGTATTCGGAGTGCAAGCAGGATTCGCTCAATTCTTCGGCGGTACATCTTTGTTAATTCTTGTAGGTGTTGTTCTTGATACCCTGCAACAGGTTGAAAGTCATTTGTTGATGAGACACTATGATGGTCTGTTGAAATCTGGTCGTATTAAAGGACGCGCTGGTGTAGCGGCATATTAATTCTTTAGATTAGAAATGATATTTCTTAAAACAGAAGATGAAATAGAATTGCTCCGTCAGAGTAACCTGCTTGTTGGTAAAACTCTTGCAGAGGTTGCCAAACTGGTGAAGCCTGGTGTAACTACACGTGAGTTGGATAAAGTTGCTGAAGAGTTCATTAGAGATCATGGGGCAACTCCAACTTTCAAAGGATTTCCGAATCAATATGGAGAACCGTTTCCCGCATCTCTCTGTACTTCTGTCAATGAACAGGTGGTACATGGAATCCCAGGGGATATCGTACTGAAAGATGGTGATATCGTATCAGTGGATTGCGGAACTTACATGAATGGTTTCTGTGGTGATTCTGCTTATACTTTTTGTGTAGGAGAGGTAGACGAAGAGATTCGTAACTTGTTGAAGGTAACTAAAGAAGCGTTATATATTGGCATCCAGAACGCAGTGCAAGGTAAAAGAATTGGTGATATCGGATATGCTATTCAGCAATATTGTGAGTCTCATTCTTATGGTGTAGTGCGTGAGTTTGTTGGCCATGGCATCGGTAAAGAGATGCACGAAGATCCTCAGGTTCCTAACTATGGTAAAAGAGGATATGGACCATTGATGAAAAGAGGCCTTTGCATAGCGATAGAGCCGATGATAACATTGGGAGACCGACAAGTGATAATGGAAAGTGACGGATGGACTGTGAGGACCAGAGATCGTAAATGTGCTGCACATTTTGAGCATACGATAGCTGTTGGAGCTGGTGAAGCTGATATTTTGTCTTCATTCAAATTCATAGAAGAAGTTTTAGGAGATAAAGCAATATAATATGGCAAAGCAATCTGCAATAGAACAAGATGGAGTTATAGTTGAAGCATTGTCAAATGCAATGTTTCGTGTTGAATTAGAAAACGGACATGAGATTACCGCACATATTTCAGGCAAGATGAGGATGCATTACATCAAGATCCTGCCGGGAGATAAAGTGAGAGTCGAAATGTCTCCTTACGACTTATCGAAAGGAAGAATTGTGTTTAGATATAAATAAAATAAGATATGAAAGTAAGAGCATCATTAAAGAAACGCACGCCAGAATGTAAGATCGTTAGACGTAATGGCCGTTTGTATGTTATTAACAAGAAAAATCCTAAGTATAAACAACGTCAAGGATAATTTGTTATTTTTGCAAAAAAAATAATTTAGTATATGGCTATAAGAATAGTTGGTGTAGATTTACCTCAGAACAAAAGAGGTGAAATTGCGTTGACCTATGTATATGGAATAGGTCGCAGTAGTTCAGCAAAAATTTTAGATAAAGCTGGTGTAGATAAAGATCTGAAGGTTAAAGACTGGACAGATGATCAAGCTGCTAAGATTCGTGAGATTATCGGTGCAGAGTATAAAGTAGAAGGTGATCTTCGTTCTGAAATCCAATTGAACATTAAGCGATTAATGGATATTGGTTGCTATCGTGGTGTACGTCACCGTATTGGTCTGCCTGTTAGAGGTCAGAGCACTAAGAACAATGCACGTACTCGTAAGGGTAGAAAGAAAACCGTTGCTAATAAGAAAAAAGCTACTAAATAATAATTGTTGATATGGCAAAAAAAACAGTTGCAGCTAAAAAGAGAAATGTGAAAGTAGACGCTAATGGACAGTTGCATGTTCATTCATCTTTCAACAATATTATTGTTTCTCTTGCAAATAGTGAAGGGCAGATTATCTCTTGGTCATCTGCTGGTAAAATGGGATTTAGAGGTTCTAAAAAGAATACTCCTTATGCAGCTCAGATGGCTGCCCAGGATTGTGCAAAGATTGCATTCGATCTTGGCCTGAGAAAGGTAAAAGCATATGTGAAGGGTCCAGGTAACGGACGTGAGTCTGCTATTAGAACTATCCACGGTGCTGGTATCGAAGTTACTGAAATCATTGACGTGACTCCGCTTCCACATAATGGTTGTCGTCCTCCGAAAAGACGTAGAGTTTAATTTACCTTTAACTTACACAATGATCTTGATTTTGTTTTTGGATTACATTAATTTCTCTCTGTAATCGCGGCTGCAACAAATTGAGTTCATGAATAAACAATTAAATATTTAAAAGAAATGGCTAGATATACTGGACCAAAATCGAGAATCGCCCGTAAATTCGGTGAAGGAATCTTTGGAGCTGACAAAGTTTTGTCAAAGAAGAACTATCCTCCCGGACAACATGGTAATTCAAGAAAAAGAAAAACTTCTGAATACGGTGTGCAACTTCGTGAAAAACAGAAAGCTAAATACACCTATGGAGTTTTGGAAAAACAATTCCGCAATTTGTTTGAAAAAGCAGCTACTGCTAAAGGTATTACCGGTGAGGTACTTCTTCAATTGCTGGAAGGCCGTCTTGACAACGTAGTATTCCGTTTGGGTATTGCTCCTACACGTGCTGCTGCTCGTCAGTTGGTTAGTCACAAGCACATCACTGTAGATGGTGAAGTAGTAAACATTCCTTCATTTGCAGTAAAACCAGGACAATTGATTGGTGTTCGTGAAAGATCTAAGTCTTTGGAAGTAATTGCTAATTCTCTTGCAGGTTTCAATCACAGCAAGTATGCTTGGTTGGAATGGGACGAGGCTTCAAAGGTTGGTAAAATGTTGCACATACCTGAAAGAGCAGACATTCCTGAGAACATTAAAGAACATTTGATCGTTGAATTGTATTCTAAATAATAATTAATTTCATGGCGATATTAGCATTTCAAAAACCTGATAAAGTATTAATGTTGGAGGCGGACTCCAGATTCGGTAAATTCGAATTCCGTCCGTTGGAACCGGGTTTTGGTATTACTGTAGGTAATGCATTACGCCGTATCCTTCTTTCTTCATTAGAGGGTTTTGCTATCACTACTATCAGAATCGATGGTGTGGAGCATGAATTTTCTAGTGTACCTGGAGTAAAAGAGGATGTTACCAACATTATCTTGAATCTGAAACAAGTGAGATTCAAGCAAGTAGTTGAAGAGTTCGAGAGCGAAAAAGTGAGCATCACTGTCGAGAATTCCAGTGAATTTAAAGCAGGTGACATAGGTAAGTATTTGACTGGATTTGAAGTGTTAAATCCGGAATTAGTTATTTGTCATTTAGATTCTAAGTCAACTATGCAGATTGATATTACCATTAACAAAGGTCGTGGTTATGTACCTGCTGATGAAAATCGCGAGTATTGCACGGATGTTAATGTAATTCCAATCGACTCTATTTATACACCGATACGTAATGTCAAGTATGCTGTAGAAAACTTCCGTGTAGAACAGAAGACTGACTACGAAAAGCTAGTGCTTGAAATTAGTACCGACGGTTCTATACACCCGAAAGAAGCGCTGAAAGAAGCTGCAAAAATTCTGATTTACCACTTCATGTTGTTCTCTGATGAGAAGATCACGCTTGAAAGTAATGATACTGATGGCAATGAAGAGTTTGATGAAGAAGTATTGCACATGCGTCAGTTGTTGAAAACTAAACTCGTTGATATGGACTTGTCAGTTCGTGCCCTCAATTGTTTGAAGGCTGCTGATGTAGAAACTCTCGGCGATTTGGTACAGTTCAACAAAACTGACCTGCTGAAATTCAGAAACTTCGGAAAGAAATCGCTTACCGAGCTTGATGATTTGCTGGAAAGTCTGAATCTGTCGTTTGGAACCGACATTTCTAAATATAAATTAGATAAAGAATAAAAAATGAGACATAATAAAAAATTCAATCATTTAGGTCGTACTGCTTCTCATAGAAGCGCTATGTTATCTAACATGGCTTGCTCTTTGATCAAGCACAAAAGAATCACTACGACTGTTGCAAAGGCGAAAGCTTTGAAAAAGTTTGTTGAGCCTTTGATTACTAAGTCTAAAGAAGATACTACGAACTCTCGTCGTGTTGTATTTAGCAACTTGCAAGATAAGATTGCAGTAACAGAGTTGTTCAAAGAAATCTCTGTTAAGATTGCTGATCGTCCGGGTGGTTATACTCGTATTATCAAGACTGGTAACCGTTTGGGTGACAACGCAGAAATGTGCTTTATTGAGTTGGTTGACTACAATGAAAACATGGCTAAGGAAAAAGTTGCTAAGAAAGCTACTCGTACTCGTCGTTCGAAGAAAGCTGCTGAAGCTGCTCCTGCTGCTGTTGAAGCTCCTGCAACTGAAGCTCCTAAGGCTGAAGAACCAAAAGCTGAATCGGCTGAATAATTTTACAGTTATTCTTATAGATATAAAAAAGGCTGCCTTAAAGGTAGCCTTTTTTGTTTGTCTGCCGTTTATTAATACTAAGATACATTAAAATATATCCTAATTAAACTTTTCATAGAGAGAATCTGTTATATTTGCAGGTGAATATGGCAAAATTTGTAAAGGTAATATTGTTTCTGTTGCTGACAGTTGCTTTTCATAGCATAGCAGGCAATGTCTCTACCGAAAAAATGGTGGATAAGCAGGGGTGTGATATTACATATGCTATGGGGCAGCGTGGGGAAATCTGTGCACCGGATCTTCCGGGTAAGCCTGTGGCTGAATTGACTAATTTGCAGAGCCATCAAATGTCTGTGACACGTATTCAACGTGTACAGCTTGGAGAATATTTCTTTTCTTTAAAGAATGCGCTACAAGGTTGTGCTGATCGTGAGAGCTCACTATCACAACACTGGGGGCGGATTTATGATACAACAACTTCCTATTATTGTCAGCCATCGAGTGAATACTATGTATACACCTTGAGGCGTATAATTATTTAGCAGTATATTTATTGGTATTGTTTATTTTGTGGTTACTAGTATCTTCTGTATACTGGTGATACTACTTCTTTTTATCTTTATATTTTTACTAATAAATTAAACTTTAAATATTATGGCAACTACTCAAACGATTGATGCTACTATATTCGCATCTACACACCCCGATATTGCTAAACGCATAAGTGTTTCAGGAGTTTTAATCTCTTCTGTTATGTTATTGATTGGTATTTTAGCTTTTGCTTCAACATTCGAATTGGATGACAAGTCTTCTACAACCAGTATGGCTTTGATGGTTTTGGGGACAGGTTTATTCCTTATGGGAATTTTCCGTCTTTTCTGGAAATCAAAGGAGGTTGTTTATTTACCAACAAAAAGTGTGGCTAAAGAGCATAGTGTATTCTTTGATTTGAAGCATATGGATGCTTTGAAGAATCTTGTAAATTCGGGTTCATTCTCCGCTGATTCGAAAATAAAAAGCGAGGCTAGTGGTAATATACGTATGGATGTGATACTTTCTGCTGATAAAAAGTTTGCAGCTGTACAGTTATTCCAATTTGTACCTTACACGTATCAGCCAATAACATCGGTGCAGTATTTCACTAATGAAAAAGCTTCTGCGATAGTCGCTTTTTTGTCGAAAAGTAAAATACAATAAGTATATATCTACAACACCTGTTTGACTTTGTTTTTTCCGACACATTAAAACTATGCAGTTTGAAACTTTATATTGAGTTTGCTGCTACTAAATAAAACAGGTTTTAGATGTTACTGTAAAAGATAACTTTGATTTTCATACGAAGATGGGGATTAGTCGTTAATGACGGCGATCCCCATTTTTTTCATTAAGAAGCAGGCGTTCATGTTTTGAGCAACTCCGTTTCTCATTTGATATGAGAAGGTGAGTTCATTGTTGGTAATGTCGGCTTCGAAACAGTAATTCCGGATATTTTGTGGGAAGGACTCTATTAAAGTCCCTAATAACAAGTCATGGGTGGCGATGATACCGTTGGCGTTCATGTGCATGAATTGTTTGATAAGGGCGAAAGAGCCTTTCTGTTTGTCCATGGAGTTGGTACCTTTCAGTATTTCATCAAGGATGATGAAAAGCTCTTCCCCGGCTTCAAGTTTGTCTATGATTAATTTAAGTCGCTTAAGTTCTGCAAAGAAATAAGATTCGTTGTCAGCTAGGGAGTCACTGGTTCGAAGGCTGGTAACGAGACGGGCCGGATATATTTTCATTTGCTTTGCCCAAACGGGGGCTCCTATACATGCCAGTAGATAGTTTACTCCTACAGTACGTAAATAAGTACTCTTGCCTGCCATATTGGCGCCTGTGATTATAATAAAGAAAGGACGTTTTTCAATGTCTATTCCGTTACGCACACATTTGTTGCGATCCATTAGGGGATGCCCCAAAGCTTCAGCTTGTAGGTGGAAAGATTGAGCAGCGATAGTGGGGTAAATATAATCCGGATGGTTATATGCGAATGTTGCCAGGGAACAATAGGCATCTATTTCTCCGATTGTTTCTATCCATCGGGGTAGGTCGGATGCATGAATCTCTTTCCACTTCTCGATTCGCATCACCTGGCGTAGCTCCCAAAATATCAGTCCGTTGAGTATAGAACTCATGAGCAGATTGCTTCGTTGATCGAGTGCGTTCATCAGTTTAGAAAGCTGGCGGACTGCTTGAGAAGCGGTTTGATTTTGACTTGTAAGGTCCGCTTTTAACTCTTGTAGTATATGACTGTGCATTTCTTTTTGTTCAGTGAGCAGAATTTGGTCAGCGTATGTCGAAAGAATCTGCAGCTTTTCTCCGTAGGTTGTTTGCAGTTTAGTGATTCCTTTAGAGAAAATAGTACTGAATAATACAAAGCAGACAAATACTCCTCCTGCGATGTTAGCCGAGATGATACCTGAAATGGCTAGACTTATACATAAGAAATTAATGACGGTAACCGCTATTGGGAGGATACGCAGGAGCGTACGTTTTCGATAATAACTCGGACTGGCTGCCCATTCTTTGATTTCGGTGGTATCGGCAGGTTTTCCTTTATAGAGTAATCCGAGTAAGCGGATTTGTTGGCGATATTCCAAATCGGTGGAGAGTTCCCGGATGGCTTCCTGGCGGTGGTCAATAGCTGCTTTATTTTCCAGATGTGCATTGAACCAGTTTGCGAGATGTTGCTTGCCGATAGGGGTTGCGGTGCGGTTGATGTATTGGAAGAGAGAGTGTTCGCCAAATACATCCAGATCAAGAGTGTAGAGATGAGACGGGTTAATGAATTCTTTTCCATCGTCAAAATCGGAAAAATCATATTGCATGGCACGTAGTTCCTGCTCGTTGATTTCTATTTTCTTTTTCAGAAAGTCTTTCCGGTAGAACCAGAAATTATGGCGTTTTACTAACCAAATGAATAAGATAAAGGGTAGGATAGCGAATACAGAGAGGCATAGCCAACCGTCAGACCAAAAAATAATGGCATTTGCTACGGCTCCTACGAATAAGATAAGTCGAAGAAGACTTATATAATAGATACGTTTTCGTGCATTCTGTAACTCCAGTTCTGTTTTCTGAATGATTTGCTGATATGTGGTAATGATCTGTTCTAGTTTTTCCATGACAAATTTAAATCTTTTGCGCAAAGGTAATATAATTCATAACGGTCGGGATAGGAGCTTGTTTTTGTCAAGAGTAGATTTACTGTTTATTAACGGAAGTAGGAAGATGTGTGGGCTTGGATTATAACTCGTCTTGATAATGTTGTTGTTAGCTGGAAGAAATTTTCAATATTTCTTTTCTCATTCTTGCATTTATCCGCTAAAATTTATAACTTTCCACTCGAAAAGGCGTTAGACAGGAAAGGAGGATGCTTATGAAGAAAGGATGTATCTTATGTTTGCTGATAAGCGTGATTAGCCTTCCGTTAATTGCGCAGAATATTATTTATTCCAACCTGAAAGAGTTGCTGACTCAACATGGCGATACCACTGCTGTGTTGCGTGTAGAAAAACGTTCCAGAAATCAGATTGTATTAACAGGAGGGGCTGATTACCGGATAACGGCCGGTGATGACGAGTCGATGTGCCGGCGTTTGAAGAAGCGTTGTTTTGCTGTGCGTGACGAAAAAGGAAATTTATATTTGAACTGTCGTAAGTTGCGCTATAAGAAATTGCGTTTTGGAGCATGGTATGCTCCTGCCGTTCAGTTAGGCAAAAACATCTATTTTTGTGCGATGCCTTTAGGATCAGTCATCGGAGGCAACTTTGTGGAAGAAGATGATGTAAAACTAGGAGGAAATATAGGCGATGCTCTTGCCGCTTCAAGTCTGGTTACAAAACGTGTTTGCTATGAATTGAATGGTGAAACGGGAAAAATCGACTTTCTGGGGAAAGATAGAATGCTGCAATTATTGAAGAATTATCCGGAACTGAAACAAGCATATTTGAAAGATGATAGTCAGGAGGCAAAGCATACTTTTAAATATCTGTTAGAGTTGCAGAATAACCAAAAGAAATAATTCCATTAATTGCGGTTGGTATCGTATGAAAAAGCCCTATCAATAATACAATCATCTATATAATGATATTATTGAGATGCGGGTTACGCTAGTTATACAAATTCCACCGATTTCATAGCGTTGATTTTAGAAAGGGCTGCTATTTGCTTTACTAAAGATTCTCTTTTATTTTAATGAAAGGGTTCTTACCAACGATCCTTCCATTCATTTTAATGAAAAATCTATTTTTAGCTTTAGTGAAGCTCCGCCATTCGTTTTAATGATAGTTTTGCAATTTAACGTAATGCCAACCCTGCTATCTACTTCAGTGAAAGGGTTATCTATCTGTTTTGACAAAACGGCCTGTATTCGTGCCTGTATAAAAGCATAAGAGAGTTTTGACATCGCTTGTGTCTTGTTCTTCTATCAAACTGTAAATGTAATAATACCTTTCTGATAATAAATCTGCCAAATCTTTTGTCTTTTATCTTCTTTTTTTCTATCTTGCGAAGAGTTATAAGACTGTATTGCTTACAGTTTGTAATCCTTAATTCTGTTTATTATGAGAATAACTCTTGGCAACACACTACCTCCTTATCCGGATTTTGTAGAAGGTATCCGGAGAGCTCCCGACCGTGGTTATACACTTACCCCGGCGCAGACAATCACTGCATTAAAAAACGCTTTGCGTTATATTCCTACCGAGTGGCACGAACAATTGGCTCCTGAATTGATGGAAGAGCTACGCACTCGCGGGCGGATTTACGGATACCGTTTCCGTCCTGCCGGCGACCTAAAAGCCAAACCGATTGACGAATATCGGGGACAATGCATTGAAGGCAAAGCTTTTCAGGTAATGATTGACAATAACCTTTGCTTCGATATAGCATTATATCCCTACGAACTAGTCACTTACGGTGAAACCGGACAAGTCTGTCAAAACTGGATGCAATATCGACTGATAAAACAATACCTCGAGGAACTTACCCAAGAACAGACGCTGGTTATTGAGTCCGGACATCCATTAGGGCTTTTCCGCTCCCGTCCCGATGCTCCCCGCGTTATAATAACCAATTCGATGATGATCGGGCAATTCGACAATCAACATGATTGGCATATTGCTGCCCAGATGGGAGTTGCCAATTACGGGCAAATGACCGCCGGCGGCTGGATGTATATCGGTCCTCAAGGAATTGTGCATGGCACTTTCAATACCCTCCTCAATGCCGGGCGATTGAAACTAGGGATTCCCCAAGATCAGGATCTGCGGGGACATTTATTTGTATCTTCCGGCTTGGGAGGAATGAGCGGCGCACAACCCAAAGCGGCGGAGATAGCAGGAGCAGTCTCCATCATAGCCGAAGTAGATAGTTCGCGTATTGAAACCCGCCACCGCCAGGGATGGGTGGGACACGTGACTGCGGATATAGCCGAAGCATACCGGATGGCATCTCAAGCAATGCAACATCGTGAACCCTGCTCGATAGCCTATCACGGCAATGTCGTAGACCTGCTCGAATATGCCGAACGCGAAAGAATTCCTATTGAATTATTATCCGATCAAACCTCCTGTCATGCCGTTTACGAAGGCGGTTACTGCCCTGCCGGACTAACTTTTGAAGAACGCACACGCCTTCTTCACGAATCTCCGGAACAATTCCGTCACTTGGTAGATATATCCTTGCATCGTCATTTCGAAGTTATCAAGAAACTCGTAGCCCGCGGAACTTATTTCTTTGATTATGGAAACTCCTTCATGAAAGCTATATACGATGCCGGAGTAAAAGAAATCTCCCGTAATGGTGTTGATGAAAAGGACGGATTTATCTGGCCAAGCTATGTTGAAGATATTATGGGACCCCAACTCTTTGATTATGGCTACGGTCCGTTCAGATGGGTTTGCTTGAGTGGCAAACACGAAGATCTGATAAAAACAGACCATGCAGCTATGGAATGTATCGACGTCAATCGGCGCGGTCAGGATCTTGACAATTACAACTGGATACGGGATGCCGAAAAGAATCAGCTCGTGGTGGGTACACAGGCACGTATTCTGTATCAGGATGCAGTTGGGAGAATGAACATAGCCCTCCGTTTCAATGAGATGGTCCGCCGGGGAGAAGTAGGTCCTATCATGCTGGGACGAGACCATCACGATGTAAGCGGAACGGATTCTCCTTTCCGGGAGACATCGAATATCAAAGACGGAAGCAATGTGATGGCAGATATGGCTGTGCAATGTTTTGCCGGAAATTGTGCCCGCGGAATGAGCCTGGTAGCTTTGCACAATGGTGGGGGAGTCGGTATTGGTAAAGCAGTCAATGGCGGTTTCGGTATGGTATGCGACGGTAGCGAACGGGTAGATGAAATACTTCGTTCGGCAATGCTCTGGGATGTGATGGGCGGAGTAGCCCGTCGCTCATGGGCGCGTAATCCGCATGCGATGGAGACAAGCGAAGCATTTAATGACTCCCATGCAAGAGACTATCAGATAACAATGCCGTATGTAGCGGACGAAGAACTTATAAAGAAGATAGTCCCATATATTGTGGGAAAATAGTATCACATATTATGGGAATTTATTCTCTTAATATGAGAGAATAAATTCCCATAATATATGGAACTGTTTAAACATATAGCTGTTTAGTATAAACCATGCGGTGATTCGGTATGAAACTCGTGTGAACCGTGCCTGATTATATAAGGACTATTGGTAAAGAGCACTTGTTTAATGTAAAACATATAGTTATCCAGTTGAATATAACCTCTATAATAATAGATATTTGATATGAGTTGGAATAAAATTATTGAATGCGTCCCCAATTTTAGCGAGGGACGTGATTTAGAGAAAATAGATCAGATAGTAGCCCCTTTCCGTATTAAGGCCGGGGTAAAACTGCTTGATTACAGTAATGATGAAGACCATAACCGCCTGGTTGTAACTCTTGTCGGCGAGCCGGAAGCTCTGTACGAAGCAATCGTTGAAGCCGTCGGTGTGGCTGTCCGTTTGATAGACCTGAATCAGCATACCGGGCAACATCCCCGTATGGGAGCGGTAGATGTCATCCCTTTCATCCCGATTAAGAATACCAGCATGGAAGAAGCCATCGAACTATCCAAGAAAGTAGCCGCAAAAGTAGCCGAGATCTATCATCTTCCTGTCTTCCTGTATGAGAAGTCCGCAACTGCGTCGCATCGGGAAAATCTCGCTTCCGTTCGTAAAGGAGAATTTGAAGGCATGGCCGAAAAAATCAAACTACCCGAATGGCAACCAGATTTCGGACCTGCCGAACGTCATCCAACCGCAGGTACAGTCGCCATCGGAGCCCGTATGCCGCTCGTAGCCTACAATATCAATCTTAGTACGGACAATCTGGAAATAGCTACCAAGATAGCAAAGAATATCCGCCATATCAATGGAGGGCTCCGTTATGTGAAAGCAATGGGAGTGGAGCTAAAGGAGAGAAACATCACCCAGGTATCCATAAACATGACCGACTATACCCATACTGCCCTTTACCGCGCCTTCGAACTGGTACGTATCGAAGCCCGCCGCTATGGTGTTACGATTGTCGGTAGTGAAATCATTGGCCTCGTACCGATGGAAGCCCTGATTGATACAGCTTCCTATTATCTCGGACTCGAAAACTTTTCCATGCAACAAGTCTTGGAAGCCCGTATCATGGAATAGCCGGTAAAGAAATATGTTAGCGAATATTCAATCCAAATCAGAACGGATGTTTACAGGGGAACCTGCCTGATAAAAAACAACGGATCAAGAAGCAGGATGAATGAAACAAGAATAAACCAAGATAATTCGGATAATTTATGAGTGAAAACTTAATCATATTCAATGCCCGTATCGTAACTCCCATCGGCTTTTCCGCCCGTAAAGGCGAAGAAATGTCCCAACTGCAAGTCATAGAGAACGGAACCGTGGAAGTCACCAAAGGAATCATCACCTACGTTGGTGAGAACCGTGGCGAAGACCGCGACGGTTACTATCAACACTACTGGCATTATAACGCTCGCGGACACTGCCTCTTGCCCGGCTTCGTTGATTCCCATACCCATTTTGTATTTGGCGGAGAACGTTCCGAAGAATTCTCCTGGCGTCTGAACGGCGAAAGCTATATGTCGATTATGGAGCGGGGAGGCGGAATCGCAAGCACCGTAAAAGCCACCCGGCAAATGAATTTCCTGAAACTGCGTTCAGCAGCCGAAGGCTTTTTGAAAAGAATGAGCACAATGGGTGTAACCACCGTAGAAGGTAAAAGCGGTTACGGACTGGATCGGGAAACCGAACTATTACAGCTAAAGGTAATGCGTAGCCTGAACAACACCGAGCATAAACGTGTCGATATAGTCTCCACCTTTCTCGGTGCCCATGCCCTTCCCGAAGAATATGCAGGAAGAAGCGACGAATACATCGACTTCCTGATTCGTGAAATGCTTCCCCTTGTTCGTGACGGCGAACTGGCAGAATGTTGTGATGTCTTTTGCGAACAAGGCGTTTTCTCTATCGAACAGTCCCGCCGCCTGCTTCAGGCAGCCAAGGAACACGGCTTTCTGTTGAAACTCCACGCTGACGAAATCGTCTCCCTCGGTGGAGCTGAACTGGCAGCCGAACTGGGAGCACTGTCTGCCGACCACCTCCTGCACGCTTCCGATGCCGGCATCCGTGCAATGGCCGATGCCGGAGTAGTAGCCACCCTGTTACCTTTGACAGCTTTTGCTCTGAAAGAACCCTACGCACGCGGTCGTGAAATGATTGACTCCGGCTGTGCGGTAGCACTTGCCACCGACCTGAATCCCGGCAGTTGTTTCTCCGGTTCTATCCCGCTGACCATTGCTCTGGCCTGCATCTATATGAAAATGAGTATCGAAGAAACCATCACCGCCCTGACCCTGAACGGAGCTGCCGCCCTTCAGCGAGCCGACCGGATCGGAAGCATCGAAGTAGGCAAACAAGGCGATTTTATCGTTCTCAATTCCGACAACTATCATATTCTACCTTATTATATAGGCATGAACTGTGTAATCATGACTATTAAAGGCGGTATGCTGTATCCCGTCGCTTAATAGTTGACTCAATTAATCACTTAAAACAAAATACCATGTTAGCAGATTTAACCGTAAAAGATTTCTTAGATAAAGTAGCTTGCAGCGATCCTGTACCCGGTGGAGGTAGTATTGCCGCTTTGGATGGAGCGCTGGCTTCCGCCCTTTCTACAATGGTAGCACGGCTCACCGTAGGAAAAAAGGGATACGAAGCCAGTGAAGAAGTAATGCAGCACGCACAAACAATCACCCTCCGTTTGCTGGACGAATTTATTGCACTTATCGATAAAGATTCCGCTGCCTACAACGAAGTCTTTGCCTGCTTCAAACTTCCTAAAACAACCGACGAAGAGAAAGCCGCCCGAAGTGCCGCCATTCAGGAAGCAACCAAACAAGCCGCCCTCGTTCCGTTGGAAGTAGCCCGCAAAGCCCTGGATATGATGTCCGTCATAGCAGATGTTGCTCGCTTGGGTAACCGCAATGCCGTCACAGATGCCTGTGTAGCCATGATGGCCGCCCGTTCCGCCGTATTGGGAGCCTTGCTGAACGTCCGTATCAACCTTGGTTCGCTCAAAGACAGAGATTTTGTCCTCCAACTGCAAACTGAAGCCGATACAATCGAGCAAACCGCCTGCCGGAGAGAAAAAGAATTGTTGGATGCCGTAAATCAAGACCTGCGCGTATGAGTAAGAATGTATATCATATCGGTTCCGGAGCATTGACCTTCGAAATCATCGAACGAATTATCAACGAAAACCTGAAACTGGAACTAGCTCCCGAAGCCAAGTTGCGCATCCAGAAATGTCGCGACTACCTCGATCACAAAATAGCTTCTTCCGAAGAACCGCTGTACGGTATAACAACCGGTTTCGGCTCTTTATGTACCAAAAATATTTCTCCTGACGAACTCGGTACACTTCAGGAGAACCTGATAAAAAGCCATGCTTGCAGCGTAGGCGAAGAAATCCGCCCCGTCATCATCAAACTGATGATGCTCCTCAAAGCCCACGCCCTCTCATTGGGACATAGCGGCGTACAAGTAATCACCGTGCAGCGCATCCTCGACTTCTTCAACAATGACGTCATGCCCATCGTCTATGACCGCGGCTCCCTTGGAGCTTCCGGCGACCTTGCTCCGCTCGCCAATCTTTTCCTCCCCCTGATCGGTGTCGGCGATGTCTACTATAAAGGGAAAAAGTGCGAAGCCATCAGCGTACTCGACGAATTCGGCTGGGAACCCGTCAAACTAATGAGTAAAGAAGGACTGGCCCTGCTCAACGGCACCCAATTTATGAGCGCCAACGGTGTATTCGCTATGCTCAAAGCCTTCCGCCTCTCAAAAAAAGCCGACCTCATAGCCGCTCTTTCCCTCGAAGCCTTTGATGGTCGTATCGACCCGTTTATGGACTGCATCCAGCAAATCCGCCCCCATCAGGGACAAATCGAGACAGGCGAAGCCTTCCGCAAACTACTGACCGGTAGCGAACTGATCGAACGTCACAAAGAACACGTTCAAGATCCCTATTCCTTCCGCTGCATCCCGCAAGTACACGGTGCCACGAAAGACGCCATCCGCTACGTTGCCTCCGTACTATTGACCGAAATCAATTCCGTCACGGACAACCCCACCATCTTTCCCGATGAAGACCGGATCATCTCCGGCGGAAACTTCCACGGGCAACCGCTTGCCATCTCTTATGACTTCCTTGCCATCGCTTTGGCCGAATTGGGAAATATCTCCGAACGCCGTGTCTCCCAACTGATTATGGGACTCCGCGGACTACCTGAATTCCTGGTTGCCAACCCCGGTCTGAACTCCGGCTTTATGATTCCGCAATATGCCGCCGCTTCGATGGTCAGCCAGAATAAAATGTACTGCTATGCGGCTTCGAGCGACTCCATCGTCTCCTCCAACGGACAGGAAGACCACGTAAGCATGGGCGCCAACGCAGCTACCAAACTTTATAAAGTGATGGACAACCTGGAACATATCCTTGCCATTGAACTGATGAATGCTGCACAAGGCATTGACTTCCGTCGTCCGCTGAAAACTTCTCCCGTTCTTGAACGTTTCCTTCATGCCTATCGGAAAGAAGTGCCTTTTGTGAAAGATGATATCGTGATGTACAAGGAGATACATAAAACAGTCGCCTTCCTGAAGAGGACACAAATTGACTATTGACCATAAACCAACCCTTTTTCGCTTTTCGTTAATAATGGTGACTGTTGTTGCCGGGTAAGTGTTGATTCTATCGACATTTATCCGGCATTTGTCGATTATAATCCCTCTGCCGGCGATAAAACTTTACTTCGTATTCCCATCATTCCTACCTTTGCCCTATGTTTGTTCCGTATTTCTTATTAACACTTGTTTTCATTTTACTCTATTGAATGATAATAATTCCCAAATGCATTATAAATAGATGGAAACTTGATTTGTTAATTGAGTTTTCTATATATCTTTGTTCCGTTTTTCCTTTGGAAATGAAAAGAAAACGAAAACTGCATTTTAATAAAATAGAAAAACGGATGATGGCAGAGCATGGAAAAGACGCTTCCCAACGGGTAGAGTTAAGAGAACGGATCATAACGGCAGCAACAGAAGCTTTTACTTCAAAAGGCATCAAGAGTATTACGATGGACGACATTGCAGCAGCATTAGGAATATCCAAACGTACCCTCTATGAAGTCTTTTCGGATAAAGAATCGTTGTTGAAAGAATGTATACTGAAGGCACAGGCCGACAGAGATAAGTACTTGCAGAAAATCTTTGAACAGTCGCATAATGTGTTAGAGGTAATACTTGCAGTCTTTCAGAAAAGTATTGAGGTGTTCCATCAGACGAATAAACGCTTTTTTGAAGACATCAAGAAATATCCGAAAGTATATGAGATGATGAAGAACCGGCAGGACAGCGATTCGCAGAAAACGATGTCCTTCTTCAAGACGGGAGTAGAGCAGGGCATTTTTCGTCCGGATGTGAACTTCGCTATCGTTAATTTGCTGGTACGAGAGCAGTTTGACGTACTTCTGAATACGGATATCTGCAATGAATATCCTTTTATTGAAGTGTACGAATCCATCATGTTTACTTATATACGCGGCATCTCCACCGAAAAAGGAGCAAAGGTACTGGAAGACTTTATACAAGAATATCGTAAGAACCGCATCGCAGATTAGAGCAAAAGTGAGGTTTTATTGACAAACAAGTAAGATTAAATTAGAAATTCAGTTTATGAACAAGATGAAAAGATTGACAGGTAAGAAGATTCTTCTGGTAGCTGTGGCACTCTGTGCATTTGGTTTTGCAAAGGCGCAGGACACACAGGCGGAGAAGAATATACTAACCTTAACCTTAGACAAAGCCCTGGAAATTGCATTGGATGAGAATCCGACAATAAAAGTGGCAGCAGAAGAAGTTGCATTAAAGAAAGTTGCCAGTAAAGAAGCCTGGCAAAGTCTGTTGCCGGAGGCTAGTATTGCCGGTTCAGTAGACCATACCATTAAAGCGGCTGAAATGAAACTGAACGATATGTCGTTCAAGATGGGACAAGACGGTACGAACACCGCCAATGCAGGGTTGAGTATTAATTTGCCACTCTTTGTGCCGGGCGTTTATCGTGCCATGTCGATGACAAAGACGGATATTGAACTGGCAGTAGAGAAGTCACGCGCTTCCAAACTGGATCTCGTGAATCAGGTGAGCAAGGCTTATTATCAGTTGATGCTTGCGCAGGACAGCTATGAAGTGCTTCAAGGCAGTTATAAACTGGCAGAAGATAACTACAATGTGGTGAATGCCAAATATCAGCAGGGAACCGTGAGCGAATATGACAAGATTAGTGCGGAAGTGCAGATGCGCAGTATTAAACCAAACTTGATTTCGGCAGCTAATGCGGTGACTTTGGCTAAGTTGCAGTTGAAAGTCCTGATGGGGATCACAGCCGATGTGGAGATAAAGATTAACGATAGTCTGACCAACTATGAGACGGCCATGTTTGCCAACCAGTTGAGAGAAGAAAATGTAAATCTGGACAACAATACCACCATGAAGCAGTTGGACTTGAACATGAAGTTGCTTGAAAAGAACGTAAAGTCTTTAAAGACAAACTTTATGCCGACTCTTTCAATGAGTTTCTCCTACCAATATCAATCACTGTATAATCCGAATATCAATTTTTTCAATTACAACTGGAGCAACAGTTCCAGCCTGATGTTCAATCTTAGTATACCTTTATATAAGGCAAGTAACTTTACGAAAGTGAAATCCGCCCGTATACAGATGCGCCAGCTCGATTGGAACCGTATTGATACGGAAAGACAATTGAATATGCAGATTGTCAGTTGTCGCAATAACATGAGTGCCAGCACAGAGCAGGTAGTCAGCAACAAGGAAAATGTGATGCAGGCAAAGAAAGCGGTAGTGATTGCCGAAAAACGTTATGATGTAGGTAAGGGCACGGTGCTCGAACTGAACAGTTCCCAAGTGTCGCTGACACAGGCGCAACTCACTTATAATCAGTCCATATACGATTACCTGGTTGCTAAGGCAGACCTCGATCAGGTTCTGGGAAAAGAATAAAGATAGACAACTAAAAAATTACAATTAAGGAATATGAAAAGAAGTATCCAATTGGTAGCCCTGCTGTTAACTGTGTTTATGGGCTCATGTACAGGTGGAAAAGACAAAGCGGCTGCGGAACATGTGGACGCGAAGCCCATTGTGAAGCTGGCAGACGTAAAAGCCCGTCCCGTAGATCAAATACAAGATTACACAGCGACGGTGGAAGCTGAAGTAAAGAATAATATAGCCCCTTCGTCTCCCGTACGTATTGACCAGATTTTTGTGGAAGTGGGCGACCGCGTATCCAAAGGCCAGAAACTTGTGCAGATGGATGCAGCCAACCTGAAACAGACGAAGCTGCAACTAGATAATCAGGAAATAGAATTCAACCGTATCGACGAATTATATAAAGTGGGCGGTGCGTCCAAATCAGAGTGGGATGCTTCGAAGATGCAACTCGATGTGAAGAAAACCGCTTATAAGAATCTGCTGGAGAATACCTCTTTGCAAAGCCCTATCAATGGTGTGGTCACTGCACGCAACTATGATAATGGCGATATGTACAGCGGTGGAGAGCCCGTACTTGTAGTAGAACAGATCACTCCGGTGAAACTCCTGATTAACGTGTCCGAAACCTACTTCACGAAAGTGAAAAAAGGTACTCCTGTCGACGTGAAACTCGATGTATATGGCGATGAAGTATTTACAGGAACCATCAATCTGATTTACCCTACCATAGATGCCACTACCCGTACATTCCAGGTAGAGATCAGACTGGATAATAAAGACCAGCGTGTGCGTCCGGGGATGTTTGCCCGTGCGACATTGAACTTCGGTACAGCAGAAAACGTCGTTGTTCCCGATTTGGCAATCGTTAAGCAGGCAGGTTCCGGCGACCGTTATGTATTCGTTTATAAAGACGGTAAAGTATCTTATAATAAGGTCGAACTGGGTAGACGCATGGGTACGGAGTATGAGTTGAAATCCGGTGTACCGGATAACTCACAGGTGGTAGTTGCCGGACAGTCACGTTTGGTGAACGGTATGGAAGTAGAGGTGGAAGCCTCTTCCCAGCCTTCTTCCAAATAAGAGGTGTTCAGTACCTTTCGCCCGATGCTTTTATTAATTAACCTGATTTCAAAACGATCTTCCGGCTCCCTCTTTTGGGGAGAGGAGCAGGGAGAGGCTTTTAAATAAAATAACATGAGTTTATACGAAGGTGCGGTTAAGAAACCGATTATGACCTCCCTCTGCTTCCTGGCAGTGGTGATTTTTGGTCTTTTCTCTTTGTCCAAGTTACCTATCGACTTGTATCCGGACATTGACACGAATACAATCATGGTAATGACCGCTTATCCCGGAGCAAGTGCTTCGGATATAGAAAATAATGTGACTCGCCCGCTCGAAAATACGTTGAACGCAGTGAGCAACCTGAAACATATTACCTCCCGTTCTTCCGAGAATATGTCATTGATTACATTGGAGTTCGAGTTTGGTAACGATATTGACGTTCTGACCAATGATGTGCGTGATAAACTCGACATGGTAAGTTCGCAGCTTCCCGATGATGTCGAGAATCCGATCATTTTCAAATTTAGTACGGACATGATTCCTATCGTGCTGCTTTCCGTACAGGCCAATGAAAGTCAGTCAGCGCTTTATAAGATATTGGACGACCGTGTGGTAAACCCGCTGGCACGTATTCCGGGAGTCGGAACCGTGTCTATCAGTGGTGCGCCGCAACGTGAGATTCAGGTCTATTGCGACCCCAATAAACTGGAAGCCTATCACCTGACTATCGAAACAATCAGTTCCATTATCGGTGCCGAGAACAAGAACATTCCCGGTGGTAACTTCGATATCGGTAGTGAAACATACGCGTTGCGTGTAGAAGGTGAGTTCGATGATTCCCGCCAGTTGGCAGACGTAGTGGTAGGTACGCATAATGGGGCAAATGTCTTTTTGCGTGATGTAGCCCGAATCGTCGATACTGTGGAAGAACGTGCACAGGAAACCTATAACAATGGTGTGCAAGGTGCTATGATTGTAGTTCAGAAACAGTCGGGAGCTAATTCGGTAGAAATCTCCAAGAAAGTAGCCGACGCATTGCCGAGGCTTCAGAAGAACCTGCCGAGTGACGTGAAGATCGGTGTCATTGTCGATACTTCCGACAACATTTTGAACACCATCGACAGTTTGACGGAAACCGTTGTTTATGCCTTGCTCTTCGTTGTCATCGTCGTGTTCCTTTTCTTGGGACGTTGGCGTGCAACATTGATTATCTGTATCACCATTCCGCTTTCGTTGATTGCCTCGTTCATTTACCTGGCTATTAGTGGAAATACGATTAATATCATCTCGCTTTCGTCGCTTTCTATCGCTATCGGTATGGTGGTGGATGATGCGATTGTGGTACTTGAAAACGTAACGACCCATATCGAGCGTGGCTCCGATCCGAAACAGGCAGCCGTGCACGGAACAAATGAGGTGGCAATTTCTGTAGTCGCTTCTACGCTGACTATGATTGCCGTGTTCTTCCCGTTGACAATGGTAAGCGGTATGTCCGGTGTACTTTTCAAACAGTTGGGTTGGATGATGTGTGCCATCATGTTTATTTCTACGGTCGCCGCACTATCTTTAACTCCGATGCTCTGTTCCCAGTTGCTTCGCTTGCAGAAGAAACCGTCGAAGATGTTCAAGCTCTTCTTTACTCCGATAGAGAAAGCACTCGACGGGCTCGATACCTGGTATGCGAAGATGCTGAACTGGGCTGTACGTCATCGTCCGATTGTTATTGTGGGATGTATTGCTTTCTTCATTGTCAGTTTGCTGTGTGCAAAGGGCATCGGTACGGAGTTCTTCCCGGCACAGGATAACGCCCGTATTGCCGTGAAGTTGGAGCTGCCGATCGGTACACGAAAAGAGATAGCGCAGGAACTTTCAGAGAAGTTGACTAACCAATGGCTGACGAAGTATAAAGACATCATGAAAGTCTGTAACTATACAGTCGGCCAAGCTGACTCTGATAATACCTGGGCATCTATGCAGGACAACGGGTCGCATATTATTTCGTTCAACATCAGTTTGGTGGATCCGGGCGATCGTGATATCACTTTGGAAGCAGTCTGTGATGAGATGCGTGAAGATTTGAAAGCCTATCCGGAATTCAGTAAAGCACAGGTAATCCTCGGAGGTAGCAACACAGGTATGTCCGCACAGGCTAGTGCCGACTTTGAGGTTTACGGATATGATATGACGGTAACCGACAGCGTGGCAGCTCGTCTGAAACGTGAATTGCTGAAAGTGAAAGGTGTGACCGAGGTAAATATCAGCCGTAGTGATTATCAGCCGGAATATCAGGTAGACTTTGACCGTGAAAAACTGGCAATGCATGGTTTGAATCTTTCAACTGCCGGTAACTACCTGCGTAACCGTGTCAATGGTGCGGTAGCGTCTAAATATCGTGAAGACGGAGATGAATATGATATCAAAGTGCGTTATGCGCCCGAATTCCGTACAAGTTTGGAAAGTCTCGAAAATATCCTCATTTACAATGCGCAAGGACAATCCGTTCGTGTGAAAGACGTCGGAAAGGTAGTCGAACGTTTCGCGCCTCCTACTATTGAACGTAAAGACCGCGAACGTATCGTGACCGTTTCCGCAGTAATCTCCGGTGCTCCGTTGGGCGACGTAGTGGCTGCCGGTAATAAAGTGATAGATAAAATGGATCTTCCGGGAGAAGTCACCATTCAGATTTCCGGTTCGTACGAAGACCAGCAAGATTCGTTCCGCGATTTGGGAACACTCGGTATCCTGATTGTGATTCTTGTATTTATCGTGATGGCGGCACAGTTCGAGTCACTGACTTATCCGTTCATCATCATGTTCTCCCTGCCGTTTGCGTTCAGTGGTGTCTTGATGGCGTTATTCTTTACGGGTAGCACGTTAAGTGTCATGAGTTTGTTGGGAGGTATCATGTTGATTGGTATTGTGGTGAAGAACGGTATTGTGCTTATCGACTACATCACTCTTTGTCGCGAACGTGGACTGGCAGTCTTGAACTCTGTAGTAACCGCTGGTAAGAGCCGTCTCCGCCCGGTATTGATGACCACTGCCACTACCGTTCTTGGTATGATTCCAATGGCTATCGGTGGCGGTCAAGGTTCTGAAATGTGGAGCCCGATGGCGATTGCCGTAATCGGTGGTTTGACGATCTCTACAATTTTGACATTGATTTTGATCCCTACTTTGTATTGCGTATTTGCAGGAACAGGTATCAAGAACCGTCGTCGTAAACTCCGTCGTCAACGTGAATTGGATGTTTACTTCCAGGCGAATAAAGACAACATTATTAAGAAATAACAGAAAAGAAATATGAAATCAGTATTGATAACATTCGATCAGGCTTATTACGAACGAATCATGGCATTACTCGACCGTTTGGGTTGTCGTGGCTTTACATACCTTGAGAAAGTACAGGGACGTGGTTCGAAAACAGGCGATCCGCATTTCGGAAGCCATGCCTGGCCAAGTATGTGCTCGGCTATCCTGACAGTAGTAGACGATAGCAAAGTCGATCCGTTGCTCGACACCTTGCATAAGATGGACTTACAGACGGAGCAATTAGGCTTGCGCGCATTTGTGTGGAACATTGAACGGACCATTTAAATGTAGTCCGGCAGATAGATAAAAAGGAAAGGAGAATCTAATAAATAATGTAGATTCTCCTTTCTTTTTGTGGCTTTTGTCTATCTTTGCGGTCGTTTTGGATTTTAGGAACATTATGGAGATAATAAAGAATTATTTGAAATATTCGTTGTGGTTCGTACTGATTGTGTTTGCAGTCTTACTCGGGCTTCATTGGCTTCCGGCGCTGACTATTGACGGGCACACGATGAGGCGTGTAGACCTTTTGAGCGACCTTCGTTATCCGGAATCAGAGACTGCCGCAGCTGATTCGGACAGCATCCCTTTGCCTCCTGTTGTAAAACCTGCCTTTGTAGATACCTGTCGTACAGGTATGACTTGCATTGAAGATTACAGTGATTCCACTCTCCGGGGGATGACTCCTTTTTATAAAGCACTCGACCGTGTCTCTTCCGATGACTCCGATGACAAACAGGTACGTATTGCCGTATTCGGAGATTCCTTTATCGAAGCGGATATCTTTACCGCTGACTTACGCGAAATGCTTCAGAAACAATTCGGCGGTTGTGGTGTAGGTTTTGTTACCATCACTTCCATGACAAGCGGTTACCGTCCTACGGTGCGACATACGTTTGGCGGATGGTCCAGTCATGCGGTAACAGACAGTGTCTATTTCGATAAGAAGAAACAAGGCATATCCGGTCATTATTTCGTTCCCCGCAACGGAGCTTATGTAGAACTGCGCGGGCAAAATAAATATGCCTCCCTGCTCGATACTTGCCAGCGTGCCTCCATCTTCTTCCATAGCAGAGACTCCGTCCTCCTTTCTGTCCGTGTGAACAAAGGAGAAAACAAGAATTATTCATTAGGCCCTTCCGACGGATTGCAGCAAATCCAGGTGGACGGACGCATCGGCTCTATCCGTTGGACAGTAGACCGTGCAGACTCTACATTGTTCTATGGTTTGGCAATGGATGGAAAGAAAGGAATCATTCTCGACAACTTCTCGTTGCGTGGCAGTTCCGGTCTTTCTTTGCGGGGCATTCCTCCACAAATGTTGAAACAGTTTAACCGTCAACGTCCTTACGACCTTATTATCCTCGAATATGGTTTGAATGTAGCTACCGAACGGGGACGTAATTATGATAACTATCAAAAAGGACTGCTCACAGCTATCGAGCATTTGAAAGAATGTTTCCCACAAGCAGGAATCCTGTTGTTGAGCGTCGGCGACCGTGATTCTAAAAACGAGAACGGTGAACTTCGTACCATGCCCGGTGTGAAGAATCTGATTCGTTATCAGCAGAACATTGCCGCCGAAAGCGGCATCGCCTTTTGGAATATGTTTGAAGCCATGGGTGGAGAAGGCAGCATGGCAAAACTGGTGCATGCCAAACCTTCTATGGCAAACTACGATTATACACATATAAACTTCCGTGGCGGCAAGCATTTGGCGGGACTACTTTATGAAACGATGATTTATGGTAAGGAACAATACGACAGGAGGCGTGCTTATGAGCAAGAATAATCTGTCGTCTGTCTTTATTCTTATTCTCGCCGGTATGTTGAGTGTTCCTTGTTTCCTTGCGGAAGCAATCGCACAAGATCGTATACCTGTATGTCCTCCGCCGGGAAAGGTCGCAAAACTTATAAAGCCCTTACGGGAAATGAACTGGGCGAATGATACGATCACTGTACAGATATCCTTCCCTTCAGCTTTCCGCGAAACCGGTCGGAATGAGATTATTGACAGTATTGCTCTGCTGGCTCCCGTCTTTGAGCATCTCCGTCAGGTGCGTGCCGGACTCTCCGAAGATACAGTCCGTATCGTTCATATTGGCGACAGCCATGTACGTGGGCATATCTACCCTCAAACCACCGGTACCCGTTTGACAGAAACTTTCGGTGCTGTTTCTTATATAGATAGAGGCGTCAACGGAGCTACTTGCCTTACCTTTACCCATCCGGATCGTATTGCCGAAATCGCCGCCCTGAAGCCCGAATTGTTGATTCTCTCTTTCGGAACCAATGAAAGCCATAACCGGCGTTATAATATAAATGTGCACTACAATCAGATGGATGAACTGGTGAAACTGTTGCGCGACAGTCTTCCTAACGTACCCATTCTTCTGACTACCCCTCCCGGTTCTTATGAAAGTTTCCGGCAGCGAAGGCGTAGACGCACGTATGCCATCAATCCACGTACAGCGACAGCAGCGGAAACCATTCGTCGTTATGCAAAAGACCATCGTCTGCTCGTGTGGGATATGTACGATGTAGTCGGAGGGAAGCGCCGTGCCTGCACGAACTGGACAGACGCAAAACTGATGCGCCCCGATCATGTACATTATTTACCCGAAGGATACATCCTGCAAGGAAATTTATTATACCAAGCACTTATCAAAGCATATAATGACTATGTTTCCCATTGATATAGATTTCAGTAGACTGAAAGAGGTACTTACCTACGATCCGCAAGCGCCAATGATATTCAGCAGCGGTATCTTCCTTTGGTTGTTCGCTGCTTTCATGGTGGTGTATGTGTTGTTACAACGCAAATACACCGCCCGTATCATGTTTGTTACTCTCTTCTCCTATTATTTTTACTATAAGAGTAGCGGCACCTATTTTTTCCTGCTTGCCATAGTCACCGTTGCCGACTTCTTCCTTGCGCAACTTATGGATCGTGCAGAGGGTTATTGGAAACGTAAAGGATTGGTCGCTTTGAGTTTGGGAGTTAATTTAGGACTTCTTGCTTATTTCAAATATACCAATTTTCTGGGTGGAGTGATTGCGTCATTGATGGGAGGAGAATTTACCGCTCTTGATATATTCCTGCCGGTCGGCATCTCCTTTTTCACTTTCCAGTCATTGAGCTACACCATCGACGTTTACCGAAAGGAAATAAAGCCATTGACCAATCTTTTGGACTATGCCTTCTACGTATCTTTCTTCCCCCAATTGGTGGCAGGACCTATCGTGCGTGCCCGTGACTTTATCCCGCAAATCCGGAAACCCCTATTCGTCTCGCAGGAAATGTTCGGACGCGGAATTTTTCTGATCGTTTCCGGTCTTTTCAAAAAAGCCATCATATCCGATTATATCAGTATCAACTTTGTGGAACGTATTTTTGACAATCCTACTCTCTATTCCGGTGTTGAGAATCTGATGGGAGTCTATGGTTATGCTTTGCAAATTTATTGTGACTTTTCCGGATATAGCGACATGGCTATCGGTATCGCCTTATTATTAGGTTTCCATTTCAATCTCAACTTTAATTCACCTTATAAGTCTGCCTCTATTACGGAATTTTGGCGTCGTTGGCACATCTCTTTATCCAGTTGGCTAAAAGATTATTTATACATTTCTCTGGGAGGAAACCGAAAAGGTAAATTCCGGCAATATCTCAACTTGATAATTACCATGTTCTTGGGCGGTCTGTGGCATGGTGCATCTTGGAATTTCGTACTGTGGGGAACCTTCCACGGTGTTGCTTTAGCATTGCATAAAATGTGGATGACAATCACCGGACGTAAGAAAGGAGAGGAGAGTCACGGTTGGCGCCGTGTGTTTGGAGTAATTATCACTTTCCATTTTGTCTGCTTCTGCTGGATATTCTTCCGCAATGCCGATTTCCAGAATTCAATGGATATGCTGGGACAGATATTCACCACTTTCCGTCCGCAACTGTTCCCGCAATTACTAGAAGGATATTGGAAAGTGTTTGCGTTGATGTTGCTTGGCTTCCTGCTTCATTTTGCTCCCGATAGTTGGGAAAATGCAGTTTGTCGAGGAGTGATCCGTTTGCCTTTCGTAGGAAAAGCTGTTTTGATGGTAGCTTTGATTTATCTGGTTATTCAGATGAAGAGTTCGGAGATTCAGCCGTTCATATATTTCCAATTCTAATTAGTTGAATTTACTTTTGTACATTGGTTTAAAACCAAGAATCCGTTTCTCACCGAGAAACAAGTGTTTCCACACCGAGGAAACTACAGTTTCTCGGTGAGGAACAAATTGTTGGTTAAAATGCGGAAATGAAGTTTCCAATAAGTTTCTCTAATAAATCTACCCCTGCACTGTTGTATGGCAAAGGTAGACTTATTAGAGAAATTATAAAATATCGATTGGCTTTGCTGTTGCTAATTCAACGGAATGTCTTTGATGCAACGTAGCCGATTTTTATCTGTAGAGGTTTTATTAGCACCTTCGTATATAGTAAGACCATAATTTACATCAATAAGACCACTCGTGGCTTTGTCTAGAGAGTATAAAGTAGAACTTTGTTCTGTGGAACTCCAATATCCATTACTGAGATAATTCGCCGCTTTTGCCTCGTATAACTTCTGAAAACCTGTTTCTGAAGAAAACCGTTCTAATTCGTGAGCGAATACTAAAATCATGGATAATTCTCGACTATTTGGCACGCGCCAACTTCCGGGCTCGTCTTTCCCGCTCTTACCTTTATAGGCATAACATCCGGTATTCATTGCTTTTGATGGGATATTCCAGCCTTGACTATTGGCAGTATTGAGTCTTCCGTTCGCTTCAGCCCAAGTCATTGTGATACTATTGGATTGTGGAGTACCTTCAGTGTCTTGAAGTATACTGCTTGCAGAGTTACTTTTCGTGTCGCCATCATTATATACGTCTGTAGGTGATACGATAAATCTTGGTGAAGAAAAAGAGGACACTAAAGTTTGGAGTGTGACGGTAGTAGTAGTCTTACTCGGCGGATAATTTTTTCTTCCGCGGAAAACTTTTTTACCTAATGGTTGGGAAGCATCTTTTTGAGGGTTCTCCGGGTCATATTCCGTACCTTTTGTAGAATAACTGTATAGGTCCAGTTCCTCATATAGCTCGGTTTTCCCTTCTGCAGTGGTTCTATCTGTGATTCCGTAAGGCAGAGTTGATAAATCTATCAGGGCATAGGTGTCTCCATTGTCTATATATGTGGTTACTTTGGTTCCTGTTTTTCTTTCTGGAGGAACAGGTATGTCTCTGACACAACGAACCCATTTCCAACTGTTTTTACCTGTGTTGCTGGAATACCAGCCTCCCCCCTCCATCATCCAACCGGTAGCTAGGGTTGCATTACGTTCCAATGCTAATGCGTTCGGGGCATCATAAATAATAGTTCCTGCGGAGGTCAGTATCCCGAATGCCTGATATGTGGATGGCAAATACCATTCAAATTCATTCTTTTCAGGATCATCCGGTAGATAATCTATCACACCGTTTCCGTTTTTATCTCTGTTTAAATCATGACAGAATCTTGCCTGGAAACTATTATAGTAATTATATTGATATAAATCTATATTACCATTGATTTTCCGCATAGGTGGAATGATGCTTTCTTGCCCATTATTAACAACATAGTTCTTAGGGTTTGTTGCTAAATTGAATGTTGCTTGCTTGCCGTTCATAAAACTGCGGTAGTTTGTCTCGGGATCTTCTCCTTCCTTCCATACATAATTGGTCATGACATTATAATATCCGGAGTACATGTAGAATGCTGTTGCTATTTCATCGTCAATTTGGAAATTATTCTCATTAAATGCATCAATGATGAGTCCCTCTGTGTATTGTCCATTCTCTATTTCACCGCCAAATAGACCGACATAATGTCCTTGTTTTTGCTTAATGGTATACTTCCCTTCTCGTTTTTGGGAGGTTCCTTCAGCGGTAATATCTTCGGTCGTTACTTTTACATAGAGAGTTCGTTCAGATACGAAATTGGTCGGCAGGTAGTTTGTAGCAGCATTATAAACCTTGTTTCTATCGAATTCGGGGTCTGTAATCACTCCATTCTCGTCAGTGATATACTCGTCTGCATATAGGTATAGTTTGAACCGTGTCGGTACGAAAATATTAGTTTCTATCTGGTTTGTGAGCACATTTGCGCCACCATTACGTACCACCTCCGTATAATTGGGGTATGCTGACAGTTGAAGCCAGTTTTCTGTTGCAGAGTTCATGTTGGCTAATTGCGTACATTGTGCATCCTTATAAATGCCGACAGTCACCTTACGCCCTTGTGCATAGATGATAACAGGCCGCCATCCGTAGTGAGCGTCAAAATATACATTGGTTTTTCCGGTTATTGTTCCAGTTCCGCTTCCGCTGCTTGTGGGATAGGAAGAGGATGAAAGATAAACTTTCTGGACGGCTGTGTAGGAGCGGATACGTCCGTCATTAAGATCTACAGAATTGATGATTGTTCGAAGATCATAGTAGCTGTTTATTTCCACATCGAAATTGTTTGTGTTGTTATTTCCAACGTATATCTGGTGAACTGTATAGAGCTTTCGGTCACTTTTAGAATATGACCACGCTTCGATATTTGTGCCGGCTTCGGGTGCTTTTCCCGATCCGTCAGTCACTTTCCGATATCTGTCTCTTTCTGATACTATATCTGATATGGTTCCTTGTTTATTTTGCGCAACATACCATTGCGATGTGAAGAAACCATCCGTGTCCTTGTCCGCATCCCCGAAAGCATTGTCGCTTTCCAGGTCTGCCATCGGGATATTGTCTATTACGTCTTTATCTGCTGATGCGGGATTGATACACAGTTTGGTTGGTACTTTGAGCAGTCTCATGCCTTCAAGCGTGTTTTCCGTGACATCGAATTTGTGCTTCAGTGTGATGCGTGATACCAGACGTTTGACTTCTATGCCACCGGAGAAACCATCAGGTGTGCCGTAAACAATCTCACCGTTGTCGCTATTTCCTGTTTTATTTACGCTGATACCTTTCGCGGCTCCGGCGTATGGGATTTCGCTCTCATTGGTTATCCGCGAATAATAGAGTCCGTTTCTGTTGTCGACATAGTCCAGTTGCAGGTTTTCAAGTTCCTTGATAGTCCGTACTTCCATCAGATTGCTCGCTACGGTTACTTTTTTGCCAAGTGCTACAATGTAGAGTGTCTGGTCAGTACCTACACGTAGCGTGACGTTTAATAGAGCCATTTCGTTTACCATCGTCACCTGGTCGGATACTTGCTGGGGCGAACCATGTATGGAGCCGTCACTATGAAACTGAAATAACCACAGATTATATAGCTCTGCCACCTCACCCGACCGCGTTTTTGTCAGAGACGCCTCTTTGAAGAATTCTACAGAGAAAGCATTATCAGTGGACATACTTCTCGATTGTAGTTCCTGCGGACTCGAAGCCGGAGGTATCTTAAAGCTAAGTTCTACTTTTACGCTTTCGCCTTCTTCTCCATTGCGGGAGGATGACAAAAGTTCTTCTCTGACACATGAGGTCAGAGCCATTATTGCCATTACTATGATTATGTTTGTTATTCTGTTTTTCATTGTCACTAATTATTTTGGTAATAAGAATCTGATGTTATCTCGCGATATCCCAAACTGCCTTTTTCGTTCATGTATACATGAAATACCAGTCCGATAACATCCGGCGTATTATTAGGGAGGATGTTCAGTTCCACGTCATATTCACGTTGGTTGTCATTTATAGTGGTGGCGATTGTGCTTTCTTCACCACGGGAAGCACCAAGATAGGTATATCGAACTTTAAGTTCAGCCCCTACAGGCATAGGTACGTCATCAGGAGTGAGTTTAATATGTATGGTATACTTGCCTCCCTCTTTTTTAATTCTATTATTATCTTCCAGATTATTGATACTTAGTTTTCCGCTGATGCTATATCCATTCTGTTTTATAGTGAAATAATAAGTATTCTCTTCACCAGTGAAGTGCATGGAAGTGAATTTTACTCCAAAAGTACGGTCTTCGTTTCTTGATTCTCTGCGCGCAATGTACGCTTTGGGAGTCTGGGTATAAGAACCTTCGATTTCGTGCGTCACTCCTATGGCTAAAGGCTTGAATGAGAAGTCATCGAAATCGATGGAGGTTCCTACGTGGTCTCCGCTCTTGATAAGTTCCATTTTCCAGTATGGCACGTTGCTGTCTATATAGAAAGGAAGTCCGTTGACGGCTGCCCCCTTATAGTCTACGGAAGTAGGAGGATTGATTGTTATACGAGCTTCAGGAATGCTGTTTCTTACGCAACGAACGGTATATCCTTGTCCGGGAGCGGCTGCGTCGAGTGCTGCTGCTGTCGGATTCCGGCTGTCGAAGGAGAATGCCTTGTTGCTTTCCGTGCTCCAATAGTTTCCCCTGTAATTATGGGAGGAAACCAGCACTCCGCTTTCATTGCGGTACTTGACGTTGGGTATCAGCAGTTCATGAAAAGAACGGTATCCATTATCATTTTTACTTTCTGCCCCGTTGGCTGCCTTCATCAATATGGCATATTCGGTAGAATTGGCCATGTGCCACTGTTGGTTGTCTACCTTCCCTTCCACACCTATCTGATGAGGGGATAATGCTGCCAGACGACAGGGATCTCCCTTACCCTGTGCTACCAGTTCGAGCGTATTCCCTGACGGGATATTGCTCGCATCCGTGATATAAGGGACATCATTCCAGCTACCGATACCCGTCACATTGAAATTTCCGGGATACCAAATTACATCGTTGGTCGTTTCAACAGCCGTCGGGGCAGTGAACTCCTGCTCTGTAGTAGCCGTAGCATCATTACCGGTAGCTATCAGGCTGCCGTATTTGAACAGGGCATCGTGGTAGGCGTCGCCTTTATATACTTTAAGTATGCCGGAATAAGCCGTGTAGTCACTCCACACATTGACATTCTTGTTGAAGTCCGCCTCCCGGTCACTCACGATGACCAGTCCTTCTACCGGAGCCCAATTAACCGCGATATTGTACAGTTTGACAGGTTCAATCACCACATAGATGCCTTTGCTGCCTATTTGCTTAATTGTAGCATACACATTGTAATTGGTATTACGAAGGAGCCTGAAATTAGCATCTCCTTCACGAAGCAGTATCTTGTACGTAGTGGGTATGCCCCCGTAGGTTGCGTTGATAAATATATAAGCGGCATAATCTGGGTCGGCGGCTTTTGTCTCGTCGTCTGCTCCATCCTTATAGAACGATTTTTCCGCAATAATGGCGGTAGGAAAGGGGTGGTACTGTTTGCCGTTGTACTCTTTGCCTCCCCCGGATGCGGAAATTGTAAATTCGGGACCGTTGAAAAGATTCAGATTGGTATTGTCGGTATCCTGTTGGTCTATCAGATAACTGTAACGCGGTATATTGCTAACCTGCACGTTGCTGATTTTTATTTCTTCCGTCACCGCATCGTCCTGTCGCAAAAACACGGATACTTGCGACATCACGCGGGGCATATCGATGCTTGCGGTTGTGGATGCTGTCGTGAAATCACCTTTGTATCTGCCGCCTTCCGAATTGTATACGGGGCGCAGTTGCGCCATTCCTTGTCCGGACGTCGTTCCCGGTTGAATCTTTATCTCTCCCAGATTGGCCAACGGCATATTGCCGGAGGTCAGCGCGCTGCTTTGCCAGTCGAACTCGATGCCGTCGATATCCGTACGCTTCGTCACGGCATTCAGTTTCTCCGTCAGTTCGGGCGTCTCGTTGATGATGGCGGCGAAAGAATATACTCCCGGGCTGACAGCAAGATTGAACAACCCGCTGTCGTCAACGTTCAGCGTCCCGTTGGAAGTGGTATAATTATTTAGTAATGTCTCATTCTGAAAGAGCATGAAACGCACTTTCTCTATGGTCACTCCCTCCACCACGCTGCCGGTAAGGGCTTTGGTTTTTATCTGTACGGTCACTTTCTCTGCTTCAGGCAGGTTCATCACAGCGGATTCTTTGGCGCAGCCCGACAGGAGCGCGGCCGCGGCCAATGCCAGTATTCTATATCTTATTCTCATTTTCATATCCTATTCAGCAGGTTTCACGTTCACAATTTCCCATTCTCCGATAAAGATTCTGATGTCCAGGTTGGGACCGATGCGTACTTCGACCGGATGTTCGTATATCCGGTCGAAATCGCTCTGCGATTGGTAGATATACGCTCCCGTGTCGGGGTTGCGTGCCTTGAACAGCATACTGACGATGTCAATCGGCTGTTCCGGAATCCTGCGTCCGCCGGGTGTCTCGATATATAAAAGCACCGGGCGGTCCATTGTCAGCCGCAATACCTTGATGTCGGCAGAGAGCGTGTTCGCGTCCATCAATGTCTTGAATGGAGAGTAGCGGACGGAGCGGGTGTACCCGTCAAATGTGTTGTCGGACTTATACCTCTCGTCGGTAGCAACCGCCCACAGTTTGAAGTCCGTATCCCGGTTCGCGGCGTGCGTGTCCCGGACTTCCGGCGTGAGATGTTCCAGTCCGCTTAAAGTGACTTTCAGTAGGTTGGTGTTGCGGATCAGTTCGATGCGGCGTGCGGTGACCACGCTGTTTTTAACTTCCACGGTTTCATAGGTATACATATCGCTTTGGGGATGGCGGGAGCCTGCCGCGCCATACCACAGGTCGTTTATCTCCTCTGCTTCCGGAACAAGTTCTTCGGGCAGTCCGGATGCCGTCCGGCATTTTAAGAACATATAGAGGTCGTCCGCCATTGTCGCTCCCAGCGTGACGTCTTTCCTTAAATTATGGCTTGCCGGATTTTTCATTTCTCCATGAAAATAAGTAGTGTTGTCTTTCTGCCCGTTATCCGCCCATGATATAATTCTGTATTTTCCCGGCGGCACTTTATCCAGATTCATCACATACTCGTCAGAGAGCTTTCCCCACGGGTTCGGTTTTGACACCGTCTGTATCTGTCCGTTTTGCAGGTAACTATATTCCAGTTTGTCTCCGTTGTCTGTCGCGTGGAGTTGAAGTATGCCCTCCGTGTCAAACAGGTACACGTGAATCCGCCGCACCTTTTCGCCGAAGAGATTGCCGTTGCCGGTATGATGGGTGAAGTAGAAATCGAGTCTGAGTCCCGAAAAGCAATCTTCCGTGTTCTCTTTGGTGCATCCTGCGAAAAGAGATGCAGTAATCAGGAGTATTCCTATGAAATATGTTTTATTCATTCTTTCTTTTATTTTCTCCGGTTAAAGTTCTACTTCCAAGTCTTTGTCTCTCCACTTGGAGACACGAAGCCCGAGTGCTAGATCTGCGCCTTCAGGTTCGGGCACGTGAGACGTCTGATCGAAATCTTTGATGATGGGATCTGACTCCGTCACTTTATCGCCATCGGTAATGCGAACGTCCAAACCCAATGACCATGGGGTGATAACGACATCATCAAGATCGAGGGAATAGCAATACCCCGGCTTAAATGCGTTGATAATTTCATTATTACTTTTGTCGCTGAATGCCCTGACCGTCAGCCAGCGTTTTATCTTATCGGTACTAAAGCCCATAATCAGATGAGGCATTCCGTCTTTGATTTGTTGCAAAGTAGCGTCTGCCGCCACCGATTGGGGAAAAAGATGAAAAGCGTTCACCTTTGTAGTCTCTGATGTTCTTGCGTCATACATATTGGACTGCTGTCCTCCTTTCTTGTATTCAGCTAAACCTGTGGTCATGTTCCAGTCGGAGATACCATCGTTTGTATTCTTTATGATAGTGGCGGCGTTGAGGCTCGGCTTGAAATAATTCATATAAAAATAGAATCCGGTTGGCGTGCTGTTGATATCGAAGCCGTCGGGGAAGGGCGACCGGATGAGCCGGACACGATAGGAATAGATAGCGGCAGCGGTAGCGTTCGTTCCGTATTTCTTCCTGAAATTCTCCCGCGCGCCTGCTTCGGCTACGGTGATATCGGCTTCGGTGAAGTTCTTGATTTTGTCTCTGCCTGCGGTTCCGTCCGTCCAGTCGAATGAAGCGCCTGTGGTTGCAGGGTTGGTGACCACGATTTCGCCCGGTATGATTTCAAACCGGCTCAATACGGGAGCCACTTCCACGATGGCTTTCACCTTGACGGAGAAAGGATCCGATTCCTCGGGGATGACGATAATTTCTTTGGTAACTCCTTCGTAAGGAATCTCTGTCCGGTTCATGGTAGGGGCGGGCGGGTCGTCCTGACTGCTCACCTGTAACTGGTTGATAAGCGGATTCTCCTCTTTAAACCGGTTTATCGTCACTTTCACGTATTGGGTTGTTACCGGAATCTTGGGTATGGAGAGTCTTGCCAATTCTCCGATGGCGGTATTCCTGATGCCTGCAATCTCTGCATCGGTGGCTGTATAGGTGAATATAGGAGCGGCTTCAAGAGATTGGTATAAATCGACTTTCAGCGTTTTTACCTCTGTGAAAGGCAATACATATTCTTTGCCGTCGTTGCCGGTGATGGGGTCGTCTACGGCTCTGGTGGAGACGCTGCCTAACGATAAATTAATTTGTAGCTCGATGCCGGAGGCTTCCGGTGAAGCAACGCGGCTCTCCTGGCTACAACCTGTCAGCATGGCAATCAACCCTACGAAAAAGACTTTTCTCATAATTCTGCATCAAAAAATGAATCTCATACTAACCGTTACAGGGTGCGGTTATCACCCGTTGCCGTCATTCTTTCCGGGGGAAGGGAGACGGCTTCGTGAAGGGAAGTGGTAATCAGCCACGTCCCCCCTTTTTTATGCGTCGTTTAACGTCCGGTAATGGTCGTAATTACCACTCGGGTTTCACGTTGACAATGGTCCACTCGGTGATCTTGACAAGAACGTCGAGGTCTTTGCCTACCGGTTCCGGATTCGGGTCTGTCGGGTCTATGGGTTCCGGTATTTCAGGACCAGCTGTATCGTTAGCGGTAACTTTCAGCTTGGCGGAATATTGATTGATATTAATATCGGCGGCATTCAGTACATATACTTTGCCGGCGTCGAAAGAGGTAACCAATGCATCCGCAGCTTTCAATGCACGGATTGTCAGCCATCGGGTGGAGGCTGTACCGCTAGTGGCAAGTTTCAGGACGAAGTGCGGCATACTTGTTTTTACATCGGTAGTGCTGGCGCCTGTGCCGTTTGTTGCTGTTTGAGGGAATAAATTGTATGCGATAACTTTGTCTGCTTCTACAGTGGTATCGAACATTTTTTCCATATCACCATCTATTTTATATTTATCCTTAGCAGCATCGTTCCAGTCACCTGTACCGTTGTTGGCATTTATGACCAGATTTCCACCTTTGGTGAGAGGAATATTATTCATATAATATCCGTCAATATCTGTAATCGTGTATGCAGCATCGTATTCATACGTGACGGTGTATGTGAAGCTCCATGGCGAAGGATCCGCAACTCCCGGATTTGCTTTTCTCCACGCTTCTTGAGCGGCTTTCTCTGCCGCTGCAATTGTGGCATCGCTTACATGGGCTTTAGCCTGGTCTTTTGTTCCGTTTGTAACTCCGGTTGGTAGTGTACCGCTTGTTGAACTATTCACCTTAATGTCTGATGCCTTGCCGTGAAACTCGAAACGTGACAATACAGGCGCCACGGAAACTTCGACACTGTAAAGGTCGTTCGTGCTGCCGTCTGTTCTTTCCCCTCCTGGTGTTTTCAATGTGATATCTTCAGGTGTACCACGATATTCCATCTTCGTGTATCCTATCTGCAAGTCATTGATGTCGGCAGCGCTCTTATCAACGTTCATATAAACGTTCACTTTAGTCGTAGCGCTGGGAATGTTGCTAATATTAACGGGTTTGCGGCCTGCAGCAGCGGCAGTCTGGTCGTCACCTTTTGCCGTAGCTACCTGCTCGGGTGTAAAGTCATACGTGCCAAGCGAAGCATCGGATGCGTTGAAATACTCGATGGTAATGTTTTGAATATTGCTTCTGACCGCTGTTATTGCTGTGGTCACTTCGTCATCGCTCATTCTCGTTTTAGGAGTAGCGACATCAAAAGAAAAATCGAGTGATTTCAGGTTCGTTGTTTCTTGGGTCACCTCGTTGTTCTCATTGGAGCAAGCGGAGAGAGTGGCGGCGAATAAAGCCATGAAAATAATTTTCTTCATTGTTTTTATAAATAAAATGTTTAATAATTGCGTCAGCTTTTGCTTTAGCTTTTGTTTTGCCCGTTTGATAGTTTGGTCCCTAAACAAACTATAGGTGAATGCTTACCTGTAGGAGGTTGTTTTTTGTTATGCTTTCCTGTTTTTTAAAAGTGTTTATAAATCAGTTATTTATCTCTGTTATTAATCTTTGTTGTTTATCTCTGCTGTTTTTTCTTTGACTGTTGTTGCCTGATAAGAATGGTATTCTCCTGTTTCTTTGTCATTTCTGCCAGATTTTGTTTGGCTTCCGGCAGTCCGGCTTCCGTTGCTTTGTTCAGGTGTGATGCTGCTTTGTCATAGTTGCCGCAAAGCATTTCCAGTACTCCCATTGTGTTGTGGTATTCGGGGATATCGAGTGATTTTTCTATTTTGCTCAAATATCGCTTGGCGTAGACCGTATCTTTGCGTGACAACGCGGCTGCTGCTGCATTCAGATTGGCGGTCACGTCGTCGGGATATAGTTTTACGGCAGTTTCGAACAGGTCGATAAATTCTTGTGATCCCTTTTCGTAGGTGTTGGCAACAAGGAACATCTCATTCAAGCTAAGGTTTTGCGGACGGCTTTTGAATACCTCTTTAGCCTGTTCGATGCTGAAATTTCTGACGTCAAAGTCAATCTTACAAATCGCTTTGCGAAGTAAGGGGCAGAACTCCCGGATGATGTATCTGTATGGCTCGCCGCCTTTCAGGTTCATCAATGTTTTTTTTCGCCTCACTTGGGCAGCGTAGTCACATTCGGCCGGGAAAGACTCGATGAACTCCAAAACTTCTTTACGATACGGCATTTGGGACGCCTCTACACATTCTTTGAGTCCGTCCCAGTTCTCACCCGCGAAAGCGACTTGGTATAAACTCCGCGGATAATCGAATTGTGAAGCCAAATAATCGGTCAGTGCTTTGGCCCGGCCTTCGGACAACCGTTGATTGTTGGACAGCAAGCCTTCCGGTGAAGCGTAGCCGATTACGTTGATCGCGCGGACTGTGACGTCCGGGTCGTCTTTTATCCCGGCAACGAGGTCGGTGACTTTCTTCAGTTCCTGCGGATTATTCATGTAATCGGGGCGGATGTCGGTCTTGTTTACAACGAAATCCAGAAAAGCCTCGCTGATGATTTCGCGTCTTTTTACCGGTTCGACGACAGGTTGCACGTATGCCATGCTGGGAGTTATTTCGTACGGCTCTATTATTTTCTCTAGCGTTATACGGTTGGCAAGCATGGTGATGCCTATCCTCCGCGCAGGATTGCCGCAGCCGCAAAGGTCTTCATACATATCCAGCTTTGCGTCCGCTATCCACGGATTGTATTTCACGGCTACGCTGTATGCAATTGTTTTTGCGTTCCCCGATTTGAATCCGGGGACGACTGCATACGGAGCTTCTGCGGCATACGCCGTTTTTTCCCGGTTACTCATCAAGGCGGTTTCCCGTCGGTACACGTTATAGTTTTCACGTCCTTTGACGACTACTTCGGGCAGGTCCAGTCTGTCGCCTGCCGCTACCAGAGTGGGAATCAGGCTGATCGAACGACGTGAATCTACGTTTACCCCGGAAATGTCGAAAGAGAGTTTCACGTACACTGAATCCCCTTCCTGTTGCAGGGACAGCGCCGTGACGTGTATTTTCCCGGAATACTCTTTTTGCTGTGCTGATGTGTTCGTGCAGAACAACAACACGATGACGAATAGCATATATTGTCTTTTCATGTTTGTTTGTCTATTTAAGGTAATATATCAGTGATATTCCCGCTTTCGTAGGACCGAAATAATTTCTGCTTTCTGTTCCGATTTTTTCGCCGCACTTTTGGCATTTGTACTTGTCATAGTGCAAGCGTGCATATCCGATTCCTAGATTGGCTTCAATACTCCATCGTATGCCTAGAAAGAAGTTGTAGCCGTATGAAATTCCCCCTCCGTAGCCATAGCCTTCGAAGCGGTATTCTTTAGAACCTTTACCGAATATGAGTGGCAAATCCTGTTGCGCAATATTATATTGGCTACCGAGAACGTGCACTCCGAGAAAGTGTCCGGAGAAGCGTTGGCATAGCCAGTAACGATATTCTATTTCGCCTAGCCAGTGGACTAGTTTTTTGTTGTTTTCAGCCGTTCCGTCAAGATTCCAGGGATTATAGCCACCGCCTAAATCGAGTGTGCTTCTTTTACCCAAACCTATTTCAAGACTAAGATTCGGGGTATAGGTATAACCTCCGTAAAGTAAATTTGTTTTTATGGCTATATCCTGCGCTCTCGAGTATGAAACGAGGAGGGTTAGGATGAGGAGGGTGAAAATACTTCTTATTTTCATTATATTTACTTGTTGATTATTTTTGTATGTGTTTTTTAAACTTGTACTATTTGCCTGTTTGTTTCGCTAATTGAAAAAAATGTAATATCTGGATATTCTTTCTCTTCAAAAGAGACGGAATAAAACTTGTATTATGTGCGTAATCGTCTTATAATTAGATGTGTAGTTGTGCGCTTGGCTGACGGAAAGTTCCTTTTATTTGTGAAATATGGGTAAATATATTTGCGGTAGCTTGAATTCATAGTGATCTGATTATTTTGAATATAGCTTAAATATTGTTTGAGAAATACTTGCGAGTAAAGATTTAAATTGTTTATTTTGCAAATAAATATTTTATTCCGTCTCTTTTGAAGAGAAAGAATTGCAGTGAACAATAATTTGTAAATCAATTGATTATGCATAGACTTTAATTCCATCTTGCAGTCCTGCATATATTCTTATATACCGGAAATCAGTTTGGCATTAGCATCATCAATCACGGACCTGTCAAGAGATGAGAGATATATTCGGGTTGTCTTTTCGCTATTATGTCCCATACTTTCACTGATGATTTGTGTAGATATACCTTTTTTCTTGGCTAGTGTAGCCCAACTATGGCGCGCCACGTATGAAGTCAAAGGTTTGGGAAGTCCCATGAAGCCGGAGATTTTCTTTAAATGAATATTATGAAGTCTCAAGGCACTATCATAATTCTGTGTACTTTCTGATAAAACAGGAAATAAGAAAGTTCCGTTACTGTAATGAGAGTATCTATCAATAATAGTTTTTAAGCATATTTCTAGTTTTATGCTAAGTTCTTGTCCGGTCTTATGGCGTCGGTAAATAATATATTCTCCTTGAATATTCTCTTTGGTTAGGTACGCCAGATCAATAAAAGCCATCCCTCGTGCATAAAAGCTGAACATAAACATATCGCGTGAAAAAGCCAATCGTGGTTTTGACGATAAATCCAATGTTTTAAATCTTGATATGACATCTTCGTCTATTGCCCGTTTGATGGTTTTATCATTGCCTACGAATACTTTTTTAAACGGATGCTTTTGTTCTGTATAGCTTTCTTCGACAGCTCTATTATAAATGGCTCTTAGGTTTCGCATATAGAATGAAATAGTATTATTACATATCTGCTGCTCTTTCAGATATCTTTCGTAGTCTGAAATAAGTTTAGGAGTCAGTTCTTCGAAAGAAATGTCAACTCCGTTTCTGAACCGGAGGAAACTTTTTACCGAAGCTATATATGATTTTGCGGTTCGGGGTTGGTTCTTGATATACAAATCATTTGTGACACTCTTGCTGAATACGGATAATAAGCTTTCACCTTGAATTTTTTTGAAAAGTTTGATGATGGTATCAATGTTGTTTTCACTTGTCAGAATGTGCTGAAGGTGTCGAATATCCCGGATGATGGAGTTTTCAATGAGCTGCAGTTCATATCTGCGCTGGTATTCGGCATTTGATATCGCAATTAGCGAACGCTTGTCATTCCACTCGTGTGAATGAATCTTATACGGAGTTGTTATCTCTCTGTATTCTTTATTCCTTGTCAACAGATAATAGATGGTTCCTTTCTTTTTCTTAATTGTTGATTCTCTGAATTTAACCTTGATAGTTATCATATTTTTCTATTTTTTTAGGTAACGTGGACTACCGGCTATTGTTTTTTGTAAGGGGTAGAACGGTTTTATATTTTTGTTTAATTGTCTCAAGTAAAGAGACTGTCAGGGTTGTTATGGAAATTTTATTTAAATAATGCTGCCGTAAAATTTAGGCTGGTTCAAAAGTATTATTAAAATATATTTTCCTTTCTTTGTGAAAGGAAAATATAAACATTCTGTTTTATGGAAAACTCTTTCAGTTATCAGCCGGCAGCCGGACGCTACGAACGGATGCCCTATAAATATTGTGGCAAGAGCGGCTTGCAGTTACCTTTAATCTCTTTGGGGTTGTGGCACAACTTCGGTAGTGTGGACAATTTCGATGTGGCAACCGACATGATTAAGTATGCATTCGATCATGGTGTTACTCATTTCGACCTGGCGAACAATTACGGCCCTCCTCCCGGAAGTGCTGAAACCAATTTCGGACGAATCTTGCGAGAGAACTTCCAGGGTTATCGGGATGAAATGATCATCTCTTCCAAAGCCGGTCATGAAATGTGGGCTGGCCCTTATGGCGGAAATAGCTCCCGTAAAAATCTGATGGCGAGCATTGACCAAAGTCTCCGCCGGACAGGATTGGAGTATTTTGATATCTTTTATAGCCATCGTTATGATGGAGTTACTCCGGTCGAAGAAACCATTCAGACATTGATTGACATTGTGAAACAAGGGAAAGCGCTGTATATCGGAATCTCCAAATATCCTCCCGAACAAGCACGTATGGCCTACGAAATGATGGCAAAAGCCGGTGTTCCCTGTCTCATCAGCCAGTATCGGTATAGTATGTTCGACCGTGAGGTGGAGGCGGAAACACTTCCGCTGGCAGCAGAATATGGTTCCGGTTTCATCGCCTTTTCTCCTTTGGCGCAAGGACTGTTGACAGATAAATACTTGAATGGTATTCCGGAAGGTTCTCGTGCCGCACGTTCTTCGGGTTTTCTCCAGCTTTCGCAAGTGACGCCTGAAAAGGTAGAAGCCGCCCGCCAGTTGAATGAAATAGCCCTCCGACGTGGACAAACACTTGCTGAAATGGCACTGGCATGGGTATTGAAAGACGAACGGATGACTTCGGTGATTGTGGGCGCAAGCTCTGTCAACCAGTTGGCCGACAATTTGAAAGCACTGGATCATTTGGAATTCACGGCAGATGAGTTGAAAGAGATCGAACAGATTTTACCTGAATAATTTCAGTCTGAATCGTATGCTGATTTCACCTTATTATTGAAAATGATAAGGTGAAGTCATCTATTTTAAGGATGCTCCTGTCCAGTCATATACATATTTCCAAGATTTAACCATGCGATTGCATCTCCTCTGGCTGCTGCTATTTTAAAATATTCAAAAGGTTTTTAAAGTCACTAGCATCTATATCATTTAATAACAAAAGAATGGAATATTATTGAGTAAAAAAACAGAAAAGTGTTAGGAATGCTCGAAAAAAATATATACATTCGTATAATATTCACCTTAAATACTTGTGATATGAAGCAATTAACTGTAGTATTCGCTCTGTTGTGTATTTTTGCTTGTAGTAGCGAAGATATTGTAAGTACCGTTGAGGAATCTGTAAAGCCGGCTAATGAAGTGGCTATACAAACTGTTAATTTGCTTGATAGCCTTGAAATTATGGATTATATTTATAGCATTATTGGACCGATGGCTAAGACACGATCAAATCTACCAGGGGGAGGGTATATTCTTCCTGATAATTGGGATTCTCAATTAACAGATGAACAGCGCGAATTGATCAGGAACTCTTTCCCACGACCTCTCTTTTCTGCTGAAAGGAATGCTTTAAGGAAATCGTTTCCTTTAGTTGAATATTCCAATACAGTTGTTATGAATTATCCGTCATCTGGATATAATTGTTTTGCCTATTCGTTGGGGTTTAATAATAAGTGGATAGAGTTTAGTACTTGGGATCAAGTAAGATATGGATATGAAAATGCGAGTTCCGTGTATCATGCCGCTTATGATTACATGAAAGGGGCAACCTCAATATCAAGATACTATCCTGTAGTTTGGGGTTGGGGAAATACCCCTCTGCATGCATCTCTTGGAGGTAGTCCCCATTGCGAGGCACCTTATTCTAAGATGGGGCGTATGTGGCTATTGTGGCACCTTGTAAGTGTGTTTTCTAATGGAATGTATGGAGTTCCTGTGGAAACCTATGGGGCAGTTTCTCCTACCCGTAGTCTAAGTGAAATAGATGCTAATGCAATGAAAGAAATAAGTGAGGATATTCACGAAAATATAATCTTCTCACCGGATGAGTTGATGATGATTGCTAGAAAAGTAAAAACATGTAGAGATAGTTCAAGGTTTGAATCTCTGTTTGATGAATGGAAGGAAGCATGGCATTACTCGCTTAGTAATAACACTGCTACTACAAGAAATTTACCTCAATATGCCGATTTAAAGGCTATGGGAAAAGAAATCATTCCATTATTGATTGAGAAGATGGTAACAGAAGAGGATAATTTCTTTGCAATAAGATTGTATGAAGATCTACAAGATAATCCTAATCTGATAATACGATATGCGAACGATGATCCACACCAACTTGAAGGATTACAACAAACAACCAAAAAAACTATAAAGAAGTGGTTAGAATATAATTCCAATTAAAGTTATCTTGGGAATGATAGGTTGTTGGATATTGCGTATACCTTTAAATTAAGAATATCGGCTCAAATTGGGCCGATATTTGAATATAAATATTCAAGAAATGGGATATCAATAATAATAGAGATAAGTCTGTTTTTAGGATCTTTTGCTGGAGTGTTTCTCGTTTGATTTTACTGTGAAAAACTTATTTGTAGTCTTAATCGAAAAATGAATTTTTGAGGTAAAGAAAATATGAATAATATTTCTCTGCTTTTGAAAGAACTGAATGTCATATGTGAGGATTATGAACGTAGGGAAAACTTACTGAATACTTTCAGTTCACATCGGATATGCATCGTATGATTTATACCATAAATACAGTTGAGGACTGTCATCATCAGATACGGAAAGTGACAAAAAAACAAGGGCGTGTTCCCTAACAACACCGCCCTTAAAAAACTGTTTTACCTCGCTTATCGCAATATATGTAAGAAATGGACCATGTCATACTGGCTAACTGGGGAGCTAGTGCACGACAACTGGCGATAAAATTTGTAGATAGGTTTAAAATGTTGCAATTTTACGTCCGTTGGGACGGGTAGTCCTGCTCCTTGGCGCTGGCCGTTCCCCGACCGATGAGATTGAATGAGAATAAAGCATACATAGTTTAATTTACACATCTCCCTGCCTGGTGAATGATTCCTCTTGTTCTTTTCTT
>NZ_QTLK01000022.1:0-1598 GCF_003602705.1 Bacteroides sp. AM16-13 | reverse complement strand
GTTTAATTTACACATCTCCCTGCCTGGTGAATGATTCCTCTTGTTCTTTTCTTCTGCAAACGATTTTTCATTTTCATTTCTCATATTCTCATAAATAATACGGTAATTATATGTAAATCAATAATATAATAGTATGAGAAATAAAATATAAAATGGTATTTCTCATACTATTTCTATCATTTATCCTTAAAAATGATGCATTTCTCATAGGTTTTAAATCGTTTCTCATCTTATTCTCATACTCCTTTTATCTATTTTACTCCTTTCTCATGCATTATGGCTGTATCTTTTCCCAGACTCTCGTCGAACTTTACGATTATTCCTTTTTCTTATGTCGTTTATTAAGCAACTTCCTATTGTTTACTGCTTTCCTGTGTATCATGCACCTTATATCCTTATGCTTTTCCTTAATCATTACCATTTTTTCCTACTACTATCTGTATCGTTGCACTCGAGTGAACAGATCGTTTCACTCGAGTAGACGGTTCTTTCTACTCTAGTGCACAGGCCTGTTCACTCGAGTGCAACGATACAGATGCAGGTAGGAAAATATGCGAATGTCTGCTCTATATACTTTCAATAAGCACTGATAATATATTGTAAAGCTGTGTCTAGTCTGGTATTCAACCTGGTCTTTAGTTTAGGATCTAGCTTGAGAATTTATAGCATAAATAGTCAAAATACTATGAGAAATACCTTGAAAAGGTATGAGAAATGCACTGTTTTCAGTATAAAACGCTGGTAATACTATGAGAAATGCCTTTTTTATTTTATTTCTCATAGTGTTATATTGATGATTTACAGTTGATTATTGTGCAACCTATGAGAATATGAGAAATGAAAATGAGAAATCATTTCTAGTGGCGCTGCGTCGCTGAATATCCTGTATTCTGCTGGTCATGCCCAATTAACCATTCCAATTAATCCATCCCCTTTAATAATCCCCTTTAATAATCTCCTTTTGTAATGTCCCTTTGTGGTATATCCCTAGTATTCTTTTTACATTTCGTTCTTTTTCTTGTTTTCCTTCTATATCATCTTCTTGTCTCTTTCTTCCTGTTGTCTTTTTCTCATCTGTAATTCGACTGTAATTTTGTTATTTCTTTTTTCTGCATCTTTTTCTCTCTTGCGTTCGCCTACGCGCCCGCGTGTGATATAATAATGTGTCCCATGTGTACCGTTTCCGCCCGCAATCCACTTATGATAAAAAAATATGTTCTACAACATCATTATCTTTCAGCGCTTTAGCATATTCTTTCAAAAAAACTTAGAAAAAAGAGTTTAATATATTTGGATTGTATACGAAAAGGGCGTACTTTTGCACCCGCTTTCCAAGAGAAGAAAGCCTTGCAGAATTGACATAGTGAAAAAGCGAAATTGCGCTTAAAGAAAAGAACAAAAAAACTTCCAAAAAGTTTTGGAGTATAATAAATAAAGTTCTTATCTTTGCAGTCCGATTCGCAAAGAAAACGGCCTTTGTTTTTTCTTTTATACATTCTTTCCCTTTCGCATAGAGAGCCTGAGAAATGAGTAAAAAGAAAAAATAAAAAAACTTCCGAAAAAGTTTGGTAGTTAAAAATAAAGCCTTTACCTTTGCA
>NZ_QTLK01000021.1:0-125835 GCF_003602705.1 Bacteroides sp. AM16-13 | reverse complement strand
ATTTATCTAATTTTCTAAAACAAGGAATCAGAGTTCAACTACTGATTCGCATAAATAAAACACCAATGGTCAAATAATGATAGTCATAAAACGACCATCATTATTTGACCATTGGCCTATCACTATAAAATCAGTTTTCTTTTGTCAGCAGACTTTCCAATTCTTCCGCGTTCAGACGAAGATAAAATTGTCCGCGATAGGCTACGGAGATACCGCCTGTTTCTTCCGAAACAATAATAGCATGAGCATCCGACTGTTGAGAGATTCCCATTGCTGCGCGATGTCGCAAGCCAAGTTCTTTCGGTATATTCAAATCATGAGATACAGGAAGAATACATCCTGCTGCCTTGATACGTTTTTTACTGATTACCATTGCGCCATCGTGCAACGGACTATTCTTGAAGAATATATTTTCGATTAAACGTTGGTTGATCGCCGCATCAATCAGTTCGCCCGTGCGGACGACTTCGTCTAAAGGAACGTTATGCTCTATGACAATCAATGCGCCGACTTTTTGCTTCCCCATATTCAAACAAGCCATTACCACCGGCATGATATCGTCATGCTTCAACGACTCTTTTTTCGAACCGTTAAAAAGACGGGCCAGTGCGCTGACATGTCGGTGAGATCCCAAAGTCAAGAGGAAACGGCGTATCTCATCCTGAAAAAGAACAATCAACGCGATCACACCCACATTCATCAATGTGTCGAAAATAGAGCCCAACAATTTCATTTCCAGCACTTGCGTCACCACCAGCCAGATCAGGATAAAAACCAGAATTCCGGTGAACACCTTGATAGAACCGGAAGCTTTCATCAATTTGTAGGTATAGTACAAAACAAAAGCTACCAGCAGAATATCAATAAAATCTTTTATGCCAAACTCAAAAAACATGCCCCCTCCTCTTATTTGTCATATCCACTCTCTATTTTTAATTTCTCTGTGATCCGGACAGCTTCCACCGCTTCACGCACATCATGCACCCGCAGGATATGCGCTCCTTTCATTAACGCAACAGTGTCCAATACGGTTGTCCCGTTCAATGAATCTTGCGGGGTTCCTCCCAACAATTTATAAATCATTGATTTTCGTGAAACTCCCACTAAAACAGGAAGTTCGAAGATATGAAACTCTTCCAGATGTGCCAATAGTTCATAATTATGTTCCAGTGTCTTTCCGAATCCGAATCCCGGATCGAGAATGATATCTTTCACTCCCAAGTCGCGAAGTTGCTGCACTTTACGGGCGAAATACAGGAAAACATCTTTTATCAGATTATCATAAGACGGTTCTTTCTGCATATTTTGGGGAGTTCCCTGCATGTGCATCATTATATAAGGTACTCCCAAGTCGGCTACTGTCTGAAACATCCGGTGATCCATTTCACCGGCAGCTATGTCATTAATAATAGCCACTCCATATTCTTTCACACATTCTTCCGCCACATCAGCCCGGAAAGTATCAACGGAAATAATGGCTTCGGGATGATTACGATTCATAATTTCCAAACCGGTACGCAGTCTTCTCATCTCTTCTTCAGCAGAAATATGTTCGGCATTCGGCCGTGAAGAATAGGCTCCTATATCAATTATTGAAGCACCTTCATCAAGTATCTGCCGGGCCCGGGCAGCAATGTCTTCTTCAGTCTGCATCCGGCTGCCGGAATAAAAAGAATCGGGAGTAACATTTAAAATTCCCATTACCTGCGGAGTAGCAAGATCGAGCAACCGCCCTTTTACATTTATATAAATAGGAGATATAGGTTTCATCATTGACAACATTCCTTTTAGATCGCCTACAAATGTAGATAAAAAAAGCAAGTATTCGTACTAAAAAGAAGAAATAAACGTATATTTGCAAACTATAGAAGAACCCGAAAAATTCATACCATGAGCCGATTAACCCTATTTCGCGTAGGATTTCTTTTCCTCATTTTGTTCTTTACCACTACTGCTAAAGCTCAAAAAGAGGCTGAAACTTTCAATGTTGACTCTACTCTCTATGAATATTATCAACGTTGTCAAGAATACTTATTAGAGCCTGTTGTACTTAATATGTCCGACACTTTATTCCGAATGGCCGGCGAACGGCAGGACGAACGAATGCAGGCAGTAGCCATAGCCACTCAACTGGATTATTATTATTTCCAGGGAACCAATGAAGACAGCGTAATCCACTATACCAACAAAGTAAAAGAATTCGCCAAGGCCACTCATCAGCCTAAATACTATTACTTCGCATGGGCTAATAGATTAATTACCTATTACCTAAAAACAAGCAGAACAAACATAGCACTTTATGAAGTGCAAAACATGTTAAAAGAAGCTCAAGAAGAGGATGATAAGACCGGCCTCTCCCGTTGCTATAACATCATGTCGCAAATCTACACCATCAAAAGATTCGATTCGATGGCGTTCGAGTGGCGATTGAAAGAAATCGAGCTGACTGAAAAATACAAGATCGAAAACTACAACATCTCCCAGACTTATGCCCAGATAGCCAACTATTACATCAACCAGAAAAAGCAAAAAGAAGCATTGGCTGCTGTGGAAAAAGCCATTGCAACTGCCAATTCCTCTACGCAACAAATATCTGCCAAGTTGGAATTCGTAAACTACTACAGCAAGTTCGGCGACTTTCAAGCTGCCGAAAAATTACTGAAGGAGTGTCAGGCAGCATTTGAACAGGACAAAAGACTGGAGTCTATCAAAAAGAGACTATATAATATAGAATGTTTATACTACCAGCAGACCAAACAATATCAGAAAGCGCTGGAAGCCGCAAAGATGCAGGAAAAAGAAGAACGCCGTTTAAGCGAAAGCATACTTAGCAGCAGCCATTACCGCACACAGGGCGAAATCTACCAAAAGATGGGAAATATGAACCTGGCGGTCAAATATCTGCAAATGTACATCAACGCGGATGACTCTTTGAAAATAGCCAATGAGCAAGTGGCCAGCAGCGAATTCGCCACCTTATTAAATGTAGAAAAGCTCAATGCCGAAAAGAAAGAACTCATGCTTCAGGCACAAGAGAAGGAGTTGCATAATAAAACAACCTTGATTATTTCATTGATTATTTTATTAGGTATCTTATTCATATTCCTTTATAGAGAAAACTTCTTGAAACGCAAACTGAAAGTTTCGGAAGCCGAACTTAAAACAAGGAATGAAGAACTTATGGTATCGAGGGAAGAATTGCGTAAAGCCAAAGATATAGCGGAGGCAAGCAGCCGGATGAAAACAACATTTATCCAGAGCATGACGCACGAAATCCGCACACCGCTCAACTCTATCGTAGGCTTCTCGCAGGTATTAAGCGACCATTACAGCAACAGTCCAGAAACACAAGAGTTTGTCAATATCATCAAAAGCAACAGTAACGACTTGCTTCGACTGGTGACTGATGTGCTCACGCTGTCCGAACTGGATCAATACGAACAACTGCCCACTGACCCCGAAACAGACCTTAATGCGATCTGTCAACTTGCATCTGAAGTTGCCAAAGATAACACGCAGAAAGATGTAAAAGTTTTATTCGAACCTGAAAGAGATAGCCTGCTCATACGCAGTAATTCGGAACGTATATCACAAGTATTGAACAACCTGGCACATAATGCCACTAAATTTACGACTCATGGCAGTATTCGCATCGCTTATTCCGTATTGGAAGCTGAAAAGAAAATTGAAATCAGTGTGACCGATACAGGAACAGGCATCCCGAAAGACCAACAGGAAGCGGTATTTGAACGTTTCTACAAAATGAATTCTTTCACGCAGGGCACCGGGCTCGGACTTCCGATATGCCGGAGTATTGCCGAAAAGTTAGGAGGCAGCCTCCGGATCGATACTTCTTATACAGAAGGATGCCGGATGATCCTGACTCTTCCTTTGATATATGCCTAAGCAAAAAACTGCCCGAACTCCCATCAAATCCGAAAGAATAGCCTATCTTTGCAACGTTTTAAATAAAAGATCAGGTTATGAAACTTTCTGCTCTTTACCAGATTTTTCTGGATTGCCAATCAGTAACTACTGATAGCCGGAACTGCCCGGACGGTTCTTTGTTTATCGCCTTGAAAGGTGAGTCGTTCAACGGTAATGCATTTGCCAAATTAGCGCTGGACTCCGGATGCGCGTTTGCCATTATCGATGAAATACAGTATGCCATAGAAGGCGACCAACGATATATACTTGTAGACGACTGCCTGCAAACCATGCAGCAGCTTGCCAACTATCATCGCCGCCAACTTGGAACGCGAGTGATTGGCATTACAGGCACTAATGGGAAGACAACTACCAAAGAATTAATTTCCAGTGTTCTCTGCCAAAACCATAATGTGCTTTATACTTTAGGTAATCTCAACAACCATATCGGTGTACCGACTACCCTGCTACGGTTAAAACCGGAACATGACCTTGCCGTCATTGAGATGGGCGCCAACCATCCGGGGGAAATCAAGTTTCTTTGCGAAATAGCCGAACCGGATTATGGTATTATCACTAACGTAGGCAAAGCTCATCTGGAGGGATTCGGTTCTTTCGAAGGAGTTATCAAAACCAAAGGAGAGCTTTATGATTTCCTCCGCAAGAAAGATGCCATCACCTTTATCCATCACGATAACCCCTATTTGATGAATATTTCACAGGGATTGAACCTGATTTCTTATGGAACAGAAGATGATCTCTATGTCAATGGCCGGATTACCGGCAATTCGCCTTATCTTGCTTTCGAATGGAAAGCCGGTAAAGACGGTGAAGCCCATCAAGTCTGTACACAATTGATCGGAGAATATAATTTCCCCAATGCCCTGGCTGCAATCACTATCGGACGTTTCTTTGGAGTGGAAGCAAAGAAGATCGATGAAGCTCTGGCAGAGTATACGCCACAGAACAACCGTTCCCAACTTAAAAAGACGGAAGATAACACGCTTATCATTGACGCATACAACGCAAACCCAACCAGCATGATGGCTGCCTTGCAAAACTTCCGGAACATGACAGTCCCTCACAAGATGCTCATATTAGGAGATATGCGCGAACTGGGTGCTGATAGCCCGGCCGAGCATCAGAAAATCGTTGACTACATCAAAGAAAGTGATTTTGAGAAAGTATGGCTCGTGGGAGAACAGTTTGCCGCAAGTGAACATTCTTTTAAAACTTATGCAAATGTGCAGGAAGTTATAAAGGATTTGCAAGAAGATAAACCCAAAGGATATACCATTCTTATTAAAGGTTCCAATGGGATCAAGCTTAGTTCAACGGTAGAATTTCTATAAAGCCGGAATGGTAAACTTCAAATGATAAATAATAAACGGTGAATAATGGTTGACTATATCATATCCATTATTCACCGTTTATTATTTGCCATCATTCACGGCTTATCGTTCACCTTTGTTGTTCATAGATTGCCTTTTACTATTTATTTTCATCCTCGGCCGTACGACATAATAGGCCACTAAACTAGCCAGAATCGCTCCTGTTGTATTGGCCGCAAAATCCAACCAGTCACCACCCCGGTAAGTAGTACAGTATTCCTGCAGCAACTCCACACAACCGCTGAAAAGCACCGGACAAAGGAATGCCCCTACCCACGCATGCCACATGGGAGCATGATCCCTGCGATGTGCACGCAAAAACTCCAGCCACAACATCCCCGACATACCGAAATACATACAAACATGAACCAGTTTGTCTAAATTGGGAATTTCATTCAAATCCGTCTTAGGCGGTTTAAAGAACGACAGATAAATCACTGTCAAAATGATAAAAAGCGAGATAGGATATTTCTTAATATAAGATAGCATATCTAAATAATATTACAATTTTCGTGCAAATATAAGTATCATTTTCTATATTTGCACTTTAACTCGTATATTTTATAACGATTTGTAAGATAAAACAAGATTTATGGCAAAAATTGATAGAGCGAACTTCGGCAGCAAATTAGGGGTTATACTCGCTTCTGCCGGTTCTGCAGTCGGGTTGGGTAATATATGGAGGTTTCCATACGAAACAGGAAATCATGGAGGTGCCGCTTTTATACTGATCTATTTAGGTTGCATCTTTCTCTTGGGATTGCCTATTATGATTGCCGAGTTCCTGATAGGACGCCGATCAAGAGCCAACACTGCAAGAGCGTATCAAACACTAGCTCCGGGAACGCATTGGCGTTGGGTAGGACGCATGGGAGTATTAGCAGGTTTTCTTATACTTAGTTATTATGCAGTAGTAGCAGGATGGACACTTGAATATATTTTTGAGGCTGCCACCAATGGCTTTGCCGGAAAAAACTCCGGAGAGTTCATCTCTTCTTTCCAACAATTTTCCAGTAGCCCGTGGCGACCGGTCGTATGGCTGGTAGCATTTTTATTGATTACTCATTTCATTATCGTGAAAGGAGTAGAAAAGGGGATTGAAAAGTCTTCGAAGATTATGATGCCTACCTTGTTTATCATTATCCTTATACTGGTAGTTTGTTCGGTCACTCTGCCGGGAGCTGGTGCGGGTATTGAATTCCTGCTCAAACCCGATTTTAGCAAAGTGGACGGAAATGTGTTTTTGAGTGCCATGGGACAGGCTTTCTTCTCTTTGAGTCTGGGTATGGGATGCCTTTGCACCTACGCCTCTTATTTCAGTAAAGAAACCAACCTGACTAAAACAGCTTTCAGTGTAGGAATCATTGATACTTTTGTGGCAATACTAGCCGGATTTATCATCTTCCCGGCAGCCTTTTCGGTTGGCATACAACCGGATTCAGGTCCCAGTCTCATCTTTATCACGCTGCCTAATGTATTCCAACAGGCATTTGGCGGAGTTCCCGTACTAGCATACATATTCTCTGTAATGTTCTACGCATTGTTGGCGATGGCTGCTTTAACTTCTACCATTTCTTTGCACGAAGTAGTAACCGCTTATCTTCACGAGGAGTTCAATCTTTCCCGTGGAAAAGCAGCAAGGTTAGTCACCGGCGGTTGTGTCTTCCTCGGAATATTCTGTTCATTATCATTGGGAGTCATGAAAGGATTCACCGTTTTCGGACTGGGAATGTTCGATCTCTTCGACTTCGTAACAGCTAAAATCATGTTACCACTTGGCGGACTGTGTATCTCCCTCTTTACCGGATGGTATCTGGATAAAAAGATTGTATGGTCAGAGATTACCAATGACGGCTCGTTAAAGATACCGGTATACAAGCTTATTATCTTTATATTAAAATATATCGCACCAATCGCCATCTCACTGATATTTATCAATGAACTGGGGCTAATCAAGCTATAATGTGGAAAGACTTCCTTTATTATACTAAAACCGAACGACAAGGCATTATCGTCCTTGTCGTTCTTATTTTAGGAGTATATGCAGCTCCTGAACTCTTTGCCTTTTTCACTCGTACCGAAGATACCGGCTGCACAGAGAATGAGAAATCCGATCAAGAATATAATGACTTTGTTGCCTCTCTCCGGGAAACAAAACCTCACAACAGGTTCGGTCATTCTTTTCCATCAACCCCTCAAAGGGAAATCAAGCTTACGATGTTCGATCCGAACACCGCAGACTCCACTACTTTCCTTTCGCTCGGATTACCATCCTGGATGATAAAGAATATTCTGCACTATCGCCATAAACAAGGAAAATTCCGCCATCCGGAGGATTTTCGAAAGATATACGGACTCACAGAAGAACACTACCAGACTCTTCATCCTTATATCCAAATTACAGAAAATTTCAGTTCGAAAGATAAAGATACAATACGGTTATTAACCGTACAAAGCATACAACGAGATACACTTGTGAAATACCAACCGGGAACTGTCGTCAGCCTCAACTCTGCTGATACCGCCGAACTTAAAAAGATTCCGGGAGTCGGAAGCAATATTGCCCGGATGATCGTGAATTACCGCGAACGACTGGGGGGCTTTTGCCGGATAGAGCAGTTACAAGAGATTCATCTAAAAGCCGAAAGACTCCGCCCGTGGTTTTCTATTGACACCGATCAGATACACCGTATCAATTTAAACAAAGCCGGTATGGAACGAATGATGCGTCATCCATATATAAACTACTATCAAGCGAAGGTCATCATAGAATATCGGAAAAAGAAAGGAATCTTAAAAAGTCTGAAGCAATTATCCCTTTATGAGGAGTTCACTCCTATTGATCTTGAACGGATCGAGCCCTACATTTGTTATAATAAATAAAAAAAGATGCATTCCTATCACACCAGACAAGAATGCATCACACACAAACAAAACAAACACTCTACTATCATCTTCACAGACTTCCGTAGAGAAGCGACTATAAATATATAGCTAAAAGATAGAACACTTGCAAGGCTCTACCTTTTTGGTATACATTTTTAGAAGTTAGGTTCTCTAATTAATATTTTTTAATCATACCATCCACCATATGGACTGTCCGGTCCGTGATTTTGGCAAGTCCCTCGTCATGCGTCACTATGACAAAAGTCTGCCCCAGACGGTCCCTCAAATCGAAGAACAGTTGATGTAAATCTTCTTTATTATGTGTATCCAGACTACCGGATGGTTCGTCTGCTAGAATAACTGCCGGGTCGTTAATCAAAGCCCGCGCTACCGCTACCCGTTGTTTCTCACCTCCCGACAGTTCATTCGGTTTATGAGAAGCACGGTCAACCAGCCCCATGAAATCCAGAATCTTCGTAGCACGGTCATTTGCCTCTTTGGAAGAAACGCCTGCAATGAGAGCGGGAATCATCACATTTTCTAATGCCGTAAACTCCGGCAACAGTTGATGAAACTGGAAAACAAAACCGATATTCTTATTACGGAATGCAGATAGTTCTTTCTCTTTCATCCGGCTTACTACTGTTCCGTCAATCTGCACCGTACCTGCGTCCGGTTCATCGAGAGTGCCCATGATCTGCAACAAAGTCGTTTTACCGGCACCGCTCGGACCTACGATACTGACAATTTCTCCTTTATTGATTTCCAGATCAATGCCTTTCAACACTTGTAATGAGCCGAAACTCTTCGTTATACCTTCTAGTTTTATCATAATAGCCTTTATAATCGTTTAATGACATATTCAGCCAGATAGCACCCAAACACGGCCGGCATATAACTGACTGTTCCACACGTCGATTTCTTATTCTGTTCATCATCCGTCAGCAACACGGCTTTCGGGTCGGCTTGTTCCGTACTGAACACTACCGGAAGTTTCCGTTTCATTCCCATCTTCTGCAAGCGTTTCCGTACCGCCTTGCTCAAACCGCAATGATACGTCTCCCAAAGATCGGCAAAACGAACTTGGGTGATGTCACTCTTCGCTCCTGCCCCCATACTGGAAACAATCTTTATACGACGTTTCATCGCCTCATAAATCAGAAAGCATTTCGGACTGATCGTATCAATAGCATCTACTATAAAATCATATTGATTGGCATCCAACAGTTCCGGTATATTCTCATCTTTCAGGTAGACGGGCAGAACGGTCAATTCGATATCCGGATTTATATCTTTATAACGGGCAGCCAATACTTCCGCTTTCGACATTCCCAGTGTGGAATGCATGGCCGGCAACTGACGATTCATATTGGTAGGCTGCACTGTATCGGCATCTACCATCGTCATCCGTCCGACTCCTGCGCGGCAGATCATCTCGGCGGCGTAAGCTCCCACTCCACCCAATCCCACGACCAATACATGCGCGTTCCGGATGCGTTCCATCTTTTCCTCTCCTAACAGGAGTGCTGTTCTCTGTTGCCAGTCGTATTTTTCCATCAGTTTTTCTTTAACCATTTATAGAACCATTTACCCACTTTCTCATAATGTTGAGATTCATTATGTCCGCGCGGATCAGAGAATGACACAATTTCCTGCGGTTCTCCAAACTGATCGGGATAGATGATAATCAAACTATTATTAGAGAAATATTTTCCCAGTTGCGCTGGCAGACGTTCAAAAGAGGTATCGTAAGAGATAGACCCGCGACGGGCAGAAACAACCACCAGCAAGTGGTCATAATTCACCTGTCCTGTCAATAACAGGAGATCTTCCCACTCTTCCAGGATGGAAAATTCTGTCGGGGTACCTGCATGTCTTTTCTTCACCAGTTGCTGAAGGCGCATCAATGTACGCTCATTGGCAAAGAAATGCACCCGACAGCCGAGGATGCTTCCCATACGGCAGAAATGTTCCACCCACTTTGAGAAACCCGATTCATATTCAGCCTTTGGCGGAACGGCAATATTAATTCGGCGCAGGGTGTTAACCGGCATCAGGAATTTGGCAATCATCACTTCACGATGCGTACCTTTCAATAGGCTTTCAGCCAGATGTCCGAAGAAAGAATCGACAATATTGGCCTTCCGGTGCAGACCGATCACAATATCCGTAGCTTCATATTCTTTAATCGTATGGATAATCCCCGAAGCAATATTCAAATCATAACGGCTCACCATCGTGACAGGCACATCGGCGGCAGCGGCAATCATAGCAGCCTTCTCCAAATTCCGTTTACCCTGCTGCTCTTTCTTCTCCGAACTGTTATTATCATTAATCACATTCAATGCAACCAATGCATTCTTCTGCTTGGCATCCTTTATCACCAAAGCCAGATTAACCAAATCTTCAATCGTCTCCGGATTAGCGACCGGAATCAGGATCTGCTCCTTATTTATCTGTTTAGCTTCTTCTTCCGCTTGCACATTTTCATCCAGAGCGAAACGGCGGGCCGAACGTTCGGTCACCAAAGAACTGATGACGCAAGTGAAAAGTATCATTACTACCGTACCGTTTAATACATCATCATTCAACAAGCGTTCTCCATTCTCCATAATGATTTCATGGCCGATCAACACTGCTGCCAGTGTAGCCGCGGCCTGCGCATTACTCAAGCCGAATATCATGCTCCGTTCATTTGATTGCATCCGGTATATCTTCTGCGTGATCCAGGCAGCCAACCATTTACTAAAGGTCGCCACCACCGTCATTACAATAGCCACTTTCAATGCTTCACCTCCGGTAAACAGGCTCCTTACATCAATAATCATCCCGACACCAATCAGGAAGTAAGGAATAAACAACGCATTTCCCACAAATTCCAAGCGGTTCATCAAAGGAGATACATGAGGAATCAAACGATTCAACACCAAGCCTGCCAGAAAAGCGCCTAAAATTCCTTCCATTCCCACGAATTCCATCAATCCTCCTCCGAGGAAGACCATTGCCAACACAAATACAAACTGCATCACGCTATCATCATACTTCCGGAAGAACCAACGTCCGATGCGGGGAAAGAAGAATACAATCAGGAATCCGAGAAAAGCCACTTTTGCCACAAGAAACACCCAGAACCAACCATCAACAGTGCCTTTAAACATACCACCTATGACGGCAAGAATAATCAAAGCAAGGGTGACGGTGACGGCTGTACCCCCAATGGTTATATTGACACTGCGCAAACGCGACAATCCATAACGGCTAATAATAGGATAGGCAATTAAGGTATGGGAAGCATACATACTTGCCAATAACACCGCCGTGAGAAAGCCATAGCCCAGCATACTCATACTACTCCATATTCCCAACGCCATCGGAATCAGAAAGGTGAGCCAGCCAAACACAAAACTTTTCGTCCGGTTTTTCTTAAAGTCTTCCATATCCATCTCAAGACCGGCAAGAAACATGATATAATAGAGTCCTACTTTACCGAACAATTCGAAGCTACTGTCCCGATCGAGTACATGAAAACCGTGTTCGCCAATCAATACCCCCGCCAGAATCATGCCTATAATATGAGGTATATGAAGACGTCCGAGGATCATCGGAGCAAAGAGAATGATAATTAGTACCAAAAAGAACACCCAGGTCGGATCAGAAATCGGCAGAGTTAAATTGAGATCAAACAGGTTCATAGACTGTGGTTTTAGGAATTCTCTGCAAAGGAACAAAAAAGTTTGCAAAATCACAATGAATGTCCAGACGTATTATTCAGTAGTCAAGTAGTAAGTAGTTGAGTAGTAAATTACTGAATTAACCACTTGCAACTTTCCGTATTGTCCTTATACAGGTCCACCTTCACAGGAATACAACGAGTGTATATATTACCGATCGTATTCTCCGTTGCATAAAAAAACAAGAAAAAGATAATAATAGAATAACAAGCGGGAAAATATCCCACATCGCTCTTTGACATACTAGAAATGAAAACTATTACTCTCAAAGCGTTGTTATTCTCTATGAAATTTTGTAAGTTTGCAGAAAGTAATCTATGAAAGGAGAATTGCCCTATGAAGACAACTGATGAAATTCTGGAATTGCTACGCCAATTTAAGAGTGTTGCCGGTGAGAAGTACGGTATTGAGCAACTTGCTCTTTTCGGCTCCGCCGCACGGGGCGAACAGCGAGAAGATAGCGATATTGACGTCTGCGTGAAGTTGCACAAAACCACCTTCCGCACCTATATGGCTATCAAGGAGGAACTTGAACATCTTTTTCATATTAAGGTAGATTTATTGACCCTGCACGAGAATATGCGTCAGTTGTTCCGGCAAAATATTGAACGTGATGCGATCTATATCTAATGAACAAATAGTGGATATGCTCCGCTTTGTGGAACGTCAGACTGTATTTGTTCTTGAAACTACGGCTGACGTTAAAACTTATCATGACTTCCTCACCAATATGAGTGGCATGGTGCTTTTCAACTCCACCTGCATGTGTCTGCAAACAATCGGTGAAACAATTCGCCAAGTGGATGACCTTACTGCTGGTAACCTTTTTGCCCGTTACCCGTCGACCCCATGGAAGCAAATCATCGGAATGCGTAATATTATCTCGCATGAGTATCTTTCGGTAGATACAGAACTGGTATTTGACATTACTCGCGAAGAACTCGCCCCCTTACTGGCCGATCTCCGCCGTGTGCTTGCCGACATCGACAACGCTACATAACATTCCGTCCAACAACTACACTTGATTATACGTAAGGTTAAAGAAATCCGCCGAGAAACTGATTTTTTCTCTCAAAAGCGATGTTTATATGCTAAATTGTTATAATTTTGCAGCCAAATCTTTCCGATTCGACAGGATGAAGGAAAGAAATTCAATATTCACAATTTAACAAAAGAAAAAGATGAAAGTAGCTATTGTTGGCGTAAGCGGAGCCGTAGGACAAGAATTCCTGCGCGTGCTCGATGAGAGAAACTTCCCGATGGACGAGTTAGTTTTGTTCGGTTCTAAACGTAGTGCCGGAACAACTTATACTTTCCGCGGTAAACAGATCGAGGTGAAACTCTTACAACACAACGATGACTTTAAAGGGGTAGACATTGCTTTCACTTCTGCTGGTGCAGGAACATCCAAGGAGTTCGAAAAAACAATCACCAAGTATGGTGCTGTGATGATCGACAACTCCAGTGCATTCCGTATGGATGCCGACGTACCTTTGGTTGTGCCTGAAGTAAATGCAGAAGATGCATTGGAACGTCCGCGTGGCGTTATTGCCAACCCGAATTGTACGACTATCCAGATGGTAGTTGCACTGAAAGCCATCGAAAAGCTTTCTCATATAAAAACCGTGCATGTGTCTACCTATCAGGCAGCAAGTGGCGCGGGTGCTGCTGCTATGGACGAATTGTACGAACAATATCGCCAGGTATTGGCAAACGAGCCTGTGACTGTAGAGAAGTTTGCCTATCAGTTGGCTTTCAACCTGATTCCGCAGATTGACGTATTTACAGAAAACGGTTATACGAAAGAAGAAATGAAAATGTATAATGAAACACGTAAGATCATGCATTCTGACGTAAAGGTTAGTGCAACTTGTGTACGTGTTCCTGCATTACGCGCTCACTCTGAAAGTATCTGGGTAGAAACAGAACGTCCGATTTCCGTAGAAGAAGCTCGTGAAGCATTCGCTAACGGTGAAGGGCTGGTTCTTCAGGACAATCCGGCAGAAAAAGAATACCCGATGCCGCTGTTCCTGGCAGGTAAAGATCCGGTATACGTAGGCCGTATCCGCAAAGACCTGACAAACGAAAACGGATTGACTTTCTGGATTGTAGGTGACCAGATCAAGAAAGGCGCTGCTCTGAATGCAGTTCAGATTGCCGAATATCTGATTAAAGTTAAGAACATCTAGTCTTAAAAAAAGCACATTGATAAGACTCAATAAGTGGCCGACTTGCTGCACGACAATCGTCGCAATACAAGTCGGTCACTTTCTTTATAAATACCTAATTTCTTATATTAGTTTCCTTCCGCACATTTGCAGGGAATAAAAGGAACTTGTGATCTTTTTTACATAAATAATGTCTTATTTACAAGAAGAAGGTCTATCTTTGTCCCTCATTCAAATATCCAAACCGCAATTGCTTCTGCGCTATACACAAACAAATACGGTAAAACGAAAAACTCAAATTAAAAACCGCATGAAAATTTACCAAACAATCATTCTCTTATGTTTTTTCAGTATGTTGTTCTACAACTGTTCGCTTCCTGCTGATGACGAAGAAAAGGGAGATTTAAAAGGAGAAGACACTATCACACCCGAACTTCCCTGGGAAGGAGAAATGGACAAATTCACCATCAATTCTAAAGAAGGAATCCATCTAAATGATCCGCAGGAAGACGCCGGAACAGCTTATGTCACCATTCCTTCTACCTCTGTAAAAAATACCCGTTGGGAATTTGGAGTTCACCTCACCTTCAACCCCTCCGCCAACAATTATGCACGATTTTATCTGACTTCTTCCTCAAACATTCTTTCCGGCAATTTAAACGGCTATTACATTCAGATTGGAGGAGCAAAAGATAATGTAACTCTTTATCGTCAGAACGGAGAGCAGTCTAAACTACTGGCTTCGGGAAGAGAACTGATGAAAGGAAACTCTTCACCGAAACTATACATAAAAGTAGAATGTGACAATAACGGTTACTGGACTTTTTGGACACGGCTTGAATCCGAGAATGAATACGTAAAAGAAAGACAGATAAAAGATACCGATATACAGACTTCCCGCTACTGCGGTATATACTGCATTTACACCAAAACCCGTTGTAAAGGATTCACGTTCCATCACATACAGTTGTCTAATGACGTAAAAACGAACACATCACCCGACGAAACACCCGATAACCCCGATACGGACCTTCCAGATAATCCAGACACTCCCGAATTACCGGAAGATGTGAGAGGTATGCTTCTTTTCAATGAAATAATGTATAACAATGCCACTGATGGTGCAGAATATGTAGAAATCTATAATCCAACTGAACAGGCAGTCATTTTACCCGCACTTTATCTATATAAAATGCATGAAGACGGGACAATATACAATACTACTATCCTTCAAAATGAGAGTCCTTCTACTCCCCTAGCCATTCCTTCCAAAACTTATCTTTGTTTCACGAAATACTTCAACAGAGTTGTTCAGAAACATAAAGTTGGTGGAGAAAATATAGTAATTATACCGAACTTCCCGGCACTGAACAATAATGGTGGGTATCTGGCACTTTCGAGTAGTAAAGAGACTGCACCAGGACATACTTTTGACACTTGTTGTTTTAGAGATGAAATGCACACCATTGACAAAATAACCGGCATTTCGCTTGAAAAGAAATCTCCGGAGTTGTCCTCGCTCAATAAAAACTGGCGTTCGTCCAAACACGCGACCGGAGGCACACCGGGAATAAAAAATAGGTAGGAGTATACATATATATGATAAATTCCCTACTTTTGTAGACAAAGATAAACTAATTCGGATCATTCATCCTCAAACCAATTTAAATAGCAGATATGAGTCCAGCCGTTATATCTATCACTATTGTGGCATACTTTATAATCCTGTTCACTATCTCTTATATAGCAGGACGCAAAGCCGACAATGAGGGATTCTTTGTCGGAAACCGTAAATCGGCATGGTATGTTGTTGCTTTTGCCATGATTGGTTCCACCATTTCCGGAGTCACTTTCGTTTCCGTTCCGGGTATGGTACAGGCAAGTAGCTTTTCTTACCTGCAAATGGTGCTGGGATTCATAGTAGGACAAATTATCATTGCGTTTGTACTCGTTCCTCTCTTTTATCGTATGAACCTGGTTTCCATATATGAATATCTGGAGAATAGGTTCGGAGCTTCATCCTATAAAACAGGAGCATGGTTCTTCTTTATCTCAAAGATGCTGGGAGCTGCCGTTCGACTATTTCTGGTATGCCTGACGCTACAACTGCTGATCTTCGAACCTTTCCATCTTCCTTTCCTGTTGAATGTCATACTTACCGTATTTATAGTATGGCTCTACACTTTCCGCGGTGGAGTGAAATCATTGATATGGACGGATGTTCTAAAAACATTCTGCCTGGTAGTGTCGGTTGTACTTTGCATCTATTATATTGCTTCCAGCTTGCATCTGAATTTCAGTGGTTTGGTTAGTACGATTTCAGACAGTGACTTTTCCAAGACATTCTTTTTTGACGATGTTAATGACAAACGATATTTCTTCAAGCAATTCCTGGCAGGAGTATTCACCGTTATTGCCATGAACGGGCTCGACCAGGATATGATGCAGCGCAATCTTAGCTGCAAGAACTTCCGGGACTCACAGAAGAATATGATTACCAGTGGAATCTCACAATTCTTTGTCATTCTGCTTTTCCTGATGCTGGGAGTACTGTTATATACGTTTACAGCACAGCAAGGCATTGGGAATCCGAAAAAAAGCGACGAGTTGTTTCCGATGATTGCTACCGGAAATTATTTTCCCGGCATAGTCGGAATATTATTCATTATCGGACTGATAGCCTCCGCCTATTCTGCAGCGGGTTCTGCCTTGACGGCACTGACCACTTCCTTTACTGTAGATATTTTACATGCACAGAAAAAAGGAGAGGCGGCACTTAGCCAAATACGCAAACATGTACATATCGGTATGGCAGTTGTGATGGGAGCAGTCATTTTCGTATTCAATCTGCTGAACAACACGAGTGTGATTGATGCGATTTACACATTAGCCAGTTATACGTATGGCCCTATCTTAGGATTGTTCGCTTTCGGCATCTTCACCAAGAAACAAGTTTATGATAAATATATTCCGTTGGTAGCTATCGCTTCTCCTATTCTTTGCTATATCCTTCAAAGAAATTCGGAAGCATGGCTCAACGGTTACCAAATTAGTTACGAGTTGTTGATAATCAATGCCCTGTTCACATTCCTTGGACTTTGTTTGTTCATCAAAAGACAAGACAAAGAAACATCTTACACAACTCATACTACAAAACAAAAAGTAAAATAATGAAAACAACAATCAACTGTTTTCTTCCTTTCAGCCGGTTGGAAGAAACTGTGCAAACAGTTAAGGAGTTACGTGCATCAACGCTGGTAGACAAAATTTATTTATTGGCATCGCCAATTACCAATGTCTGTATTCCCGGATGCGAACTCATCTCTGTAGAGAAAATGCAGTCTACACAAGCGATGCGAGCTATTGCAGAACATTCTGATAAAACATATACCTTGCTCTATACCAAACACACTGCACTAAAAATAGGCATGTTCGCTCTTGAAAGAATGGTTCAAGTAATGGAAATGACCCAAGCTGGCATGGTATATGCAGACCATTACCAACAGATAGACGGTGTGCAAAAAACAGCTCCGGTCATTGATTACCAACCCGGTAGCCTGCGTGACGACTTCAATTTCGGCTCGGTTTTACTGTTCAATGCCAACGCATTCAAGGAAGTTATAGAAAATACGGAAGAGGAATATCAATATGCAGGCTTGTATGATTTGAGACTCAAAATATCCCAAAAGAGCAAACTGGTACACATCAACGAATATCTATATACCGAAGTAGAAAGTGACAAGCGGAAAAGCGGTGAGAAGCAGTTCGATTATGTAGACCCTAAAAACCGTCAGGTACAGATTGAAATGGAACAGGCATGCGCCAACCATTTGAAGGAAATTGGCGGATATCTTTATCCTATCTTCCGTCCTGTAGACTTTTCTTCCCACACTTTTGAGTATGAAGCTTCTGTCATTATACCCGTACGCAACCGTATTCGCACAGTCAAAGATGCCGTACACTCGGCACTGAACCAGCAAACGACCTTTCCGTTCAATGTCATTGTCATCGACAATCATTCGACAGACGGGACCAGTGAAGTTCTCCATGAACTTAGTTCGGACAAGCGGCTGATTCACGTCATTCCCGAAAGAGATGACCTCGGTATAGGCGGATGTTGGAACATAGGTATCCATCACGAGAAATGCGGAAAGTTTGCCGTCCAACTTGATAGCGATGACGTGTATAAAGACGAACATAGCCTGCAAATCATTATTGATACTTTCTATACACAGAAATGTGCAATGGTAATCGGCACTTATATGATGACTAACTTTGATATGCAGGAAATTGCCCCCGGCATCATCGATCATAAGGAATGGACGCCCGACAACGGACGAAATAATGCATTACGTATCAACGGTCTGGGAGCTCCCCGTGCATTCTACACGCCCATTCTTCGGGAAATCAAAGTCCCGAACACAAGCTATGGAGAAGATTATGCCCTTGGATTGAAAATTTCACACGATTATCAGATAGGCAGAATATACGACGTGATTTACCTTTGCCGCCGTTGGGAAGGCAACTCGGATGCTGCACTGCCTATTGAGAAAATCAACCAGAATAATCTATATAAAGACCGGCTTCGTACGTGGGAATTGGAACAGCGCATCCTGCAACAAGAAACGACATTAGAGAAAATTCAGCAAAGAATCGAACAGTTATTCCAAAAGCAAACTCTTTCTTGGGAACTAGCCAAAGAGAATTACCAGGCATTGGAACAGTATCGGTCACGAACAAAAGAAATATCCAAATGGTTTGGTAAGCAATATTTAGATGCGAACCTATTCCTTAATCCGAAACGTATTCTTTCGACTACCGCACAGACAGATACTGCCTCCATTCACTCACGGCCTTGCTTCCTCTGCCAAACAAACCGACCGCAGGAACAAGAATTCATCAGTTATAGGAATTATCAGATACTGGTTAATCCCTATCCCATATTTAAACACCACTTTACAATTGTAGATAAGGAACACAAGTCGCAATCCATAGCCGGGCGTTTTAAAGATATGATAGAATTCACCGACATAATGAGAGAATACTTCCTTTTGTATAATGGACCGGAATGTGGAGCTTCCGCTCCCGATCATGCCCATTTTCAAGCTTGCAGTAAAGAGGAAAGTATGCAGGGATCATATTACGATCACATAGATTTAATAGATAACGACAAGGTGCGAATTAGTTATGAAGATTTTCCGTACAGTTTCATCAGGATTCAGGCGAAAAATAAGAAAACAATGTCGAAAACCTTTCATCTGATTTACGACATCTTAGCTGCCAATAATAACGGAAAAGAACCAATGATGAATATTCTTGCCTGGTATGGTTTGGAACGCACCAAAGAGGATTTTAGAGAGCGCTACGAAGAAGAATTTGAATCAGTGGCCGAACACCCTTACAATTGTATTATCTTCTTACGCAGCAAACATCGTCCCGACTGCTATTACGCAAAAGGAGACGAACAAATTCTCATCAGTCCTGCTATAGCTGAAATGAACGGCATATTCCCTATAGTACGTGAAGAGGATATGGAGAAACTGACTCCTGAAAAGGTATATGATATCTATCGGGAAATATCTATATCCAAAGAAAAACTGCAAAAAATACTAGAACGTATTAAAGCTGTATTATGACTCAACCTCAAATAACAGTCGGTATCCTTTCCGGGAAAGAGATTGAATTCTCTTTCCCGGTGAAATTTAGTTCTTCTGTCGGAACGGAAATTTCCGGGACACAGAAAGTTATTTATCAGGATGGGAAGATTCATTGGCAAGGGAAAGAGTACGACGAATTATCCTTCATTCCTCCACAAAATGCGCATGCTTTCTTTGAACTGAAAGATGTGACCATCGGAATCAACTTCCATTGGGAACGCAAAGAAGTCCAGAAATTCAAAGGGGAATTAAAGATCATCGTCGAAGGAGAACAACTAACCGCCATCAATGTGATTTCCATTGAAGAATATCTTACCAGTGTAATTTCATCAGAGATGAGCGCAACAGCTTCTTTAGAACTACTAAAGGCTCACGCCGTCATCTCCCGAAGCTGGTTACTCGAAAAAAATAAAGAATTAAGAATGAAGAATGAAGAATTTAAAAGAACTTTGCAAAAAGACAGCGCAGCCAATTCTTCATTCTTCATTCCTAATTCTTCATTTATTAAGTGGTATGACCATGAAGCACATAGAAATTTCGATGTATGTGCCGATGATCATTGCCAGCGTTATCAGGGAATTACACGAGCCTCAACACCACAAGCCATCGAAGCAGTCTCCGCCACGCGGGGGGAAGTGCTGATGTATAAAGGAGCGATTTGTGATGCCCGTTTCTCTAAATGTTGTGGCGGAGCTTTTGAAGAGTTCCAAAATTGTTGGGAAAACGTAAAGCATCCTTATCTAATCAGACAACGGGATAGCAAGACTGAAAAACAACTTCCCGATTTGAACATAGAGGCGGAAGCTGATAAATGGATACGTACCTCACCTGTTGCTTTTTGTAATACGCAGGATAAGAAAATTCTAAGCCAAGTACTAAACAACTACGATCAGGAAACAGCAGACTTCTATCGTTGGAAAGTCAGTTATTCGCAGCAGGAGCTTTCAGAACTGATTCATCAACGTTCAGGGATTGATTTCGGACAAATCATTGATTTAATTCCTGTAGAACGGGGAACATCCGGACGTCTTGTCCGACTAAAGATTGTAGGAACCTTACGGACACTCATCATTGGAAAAGAGTTGGAAATACGCCGTACCTTATCTACTTCTCATCTGTATAGTTCCGCCTTCGTAGTAGACAAGGAATATGAGGAAAAAGGACATAAAGAGGATAAAATCCCTTCACGATTCATCCTTACCGGAGCCGGATGGGGGCATGGAGTAGGACTTTGCCAGATTGGTGCTGCCGTAATGGGAGAGCAAGGTTACAAATATGAAGAAATACTGTCTCACTATTACCCCGGCAGTACGCTCGAGAAACAATATCAATAAAAAAGAATAATACCATGACAACCCCCACTATAAAAAGAAATCCCTGGAGCTGGATACCCACCCTCTACTTCGCAGAAGGGCTGCCATACGTAGCGGTAATGACGATTGCTGTTATCATGTACAAGCGTTTAGGATTATCCAATACGGAAATAGCCTTATACACTTCCTGGCTCTATCTTCCCTGGACTATCAAACCGCTATGGAGTCCATTCGTCGACCTGGTGAAAACGAAGCGTGCCTGGATTATTGCCATGCAAGGTTTCATCGCTGCCGGATTTGCAGGAATAGCCTTCTTTATTCCGACTGCTCATTATGTACAGTTGACTCTTGCTTTTTTCTGGCTGTTGGCGTTCAGTTCCGCTACGCATGACATCGCAGCAGACGGTTTCTATATGCTCGGACTCAATAATAAGGAACAATCTTTCTTTGTCGGTATCCGGAATACTTTCTATCGGCTTGCCAATATTTTCGGGCAGGGAATTCTAGTCATGCTGGCAGGATGGCTGGAAACGTCACAGAACAATATTCCCCTGGCATGGAGTATTACATTCTACCTCCTTGCCGGATTATTTCTGGCTCTTACTATCTATCATCGGCTTATCCTCCCCCATCCTGATTCGGACATTAAACGTCCCGGACTCACACCGGGTAAGTTGTTGGGAGATTTCCTCCTGACCTTTGTCACATTCTTTCAGAAAAAGAACCTCGGTCTCATGTTCTTTTTCCTCCTCACCTACCGGTTGGGAGAATCACAGTTAGCCAAAATAGCTTCTCCTTTCCTGCTCGACACGACCGATAAAGGTGGACTGGGTTTATCCACAGCAACTGTCGGAATGATCTACGGCACGATAGGTGTCATAGCTTTATTGCTCGGTGGAATCATTAGTGGTTTCCTCGTTTCCCGTGACGGATTCAAGAAATGGATATTACCCATGGCATTAGCCATCAACATTCCCGATCTATTATATGTATGGATGGCTGCCGCCACCCCGGACAATCCTATATTTATAGCCATTTGTGTAGCGATCGAACAGTTGGGGTATGGTTTCGGTTTTACCGCTTATATGCTATATCTGATTTATATAGCAGAAGGTGAACACAAAACGGCGCACTATGCTATCGGAACCGGATTTATGGCACTAGGCATGATGATTCCCGGTATGCCTGCCGGATGGATACAGGAACATCTCGGATACACAAACTTCTTTATCTGGGTTTGTATTTGTACCCTACCCGGTATCGTCGCCTCATTAATGATTCGCAACCGACTGGAGGATTCTTTCGGAAAGAAACAATAAAAAACTCAAAGATATGATACTCATTGCAGATAGTGGTTCTACAAAAACCGACTGGTGCATCGTTTTCAACGACACCCCAATCAAACGAATGGGAACGAAGGGAATTAATCCCTTCTTCCAATCAGAAGAAGAAATTCAACAAGAGCTGACACATTCCCTTCTGCCACAACTACCGGAAGGAACGATCAACTCCGTCTTTTTTTATGGTGCAGGCTGCACTCCCGAAAAGGCTCCCGTCCTCCGGCGGGCCATCGCCGACAGCCTGCCTGTCATCGGAAATATCAAAGCCAACTCGGATATGCTTGCCGCTGCCCGCGGACTATGCGGACATGAAGCAGGGATTGCCTGCATCCTCGGCACAGGTTCCAATTCCTGTTTCTACAACGGTGAAGAGATTGTCAACAACATCTCCCCTCTTGGATTCATCCTGGGAGATGAAGGAAGCGGCGCAGTCTTAGGAAAACTACTGGTAGGCGATGTACTGAAAAACCAGCTTCCACCCGCCATCAAAGAAGCTTTCTTAAAACAGTTCGACCTGACGGCCCCCGAAATCATCGACCGCGTTTACCGCCAACCCTTTCCGAACCGTTTTCTGGCTAGTCTCTCCCCTTTCCTTGCACAGCACTTGGAAGAACCGGCTATCCGTTCACTAGTACTCAACAGCTTTATCGCTTTTCTCCGCAGAAACGTGATGCAATATGATTATAAGCAATATCCAGTACATTTTATTGGTTCCGTAGCTCACTGTTACAAGGAGATTTTGCAGGAGGCTGCGCAAACAACAGGTATTCAGATCGGTAAGATTCTTCAAAGTCCGATGGAAGGGCTGATTCAATACCATCAACAATAATTCTTTTACCTATTGTAATTTATAACCAGTAATTATAAAAATGCAGATAACCGAACAACCGTCCTTTTACGATCATCTGGAAAAGAAATCTGTGCGAGAGATCTTAGAAGATATCAACCAGGAAGATCAGAAAGTAGCGTTAGCCGTACAAAAGGCTATTCCACAAATTGAAGAGCTTGTCAATCAGATTGTACCCCGCATGAAACAAGGCGGACGCATCTTTTATATGGGGGCCGGCACAAGCGGTCGCCTGGGAGTATTGGATGCTTCCGAAATCCCTCCTACTTTCGGAATGTCTCCCAACTGGATTATCGGACTGATTGCAGGAGGCGATACAGCCCTGCGCAATCCGGTAGAAGGAGCCGAAGATGATGAAAATCGAGGTTGGGAAGAACTCGTCGAACACCAGATCAACGAAAAAGACACCGTTATCGGCATTGCCGCTTCCGGCACTACCCCGTACGTAATCGGTGCTTTACGGGAAGCCCGTAAACACGGTGTCCTGACAGGTTGTATCACCAGTAATCCCGATTCTCCAATGGCAGCAGAAGCGGATGTCGCCATCGAAATGATTGTAGGGCCGGAATATGTGACAGGCAGTTCCCGGATGAAATCAGGCACCGGACAGAAAATGATTCTGAATATGATTAGTACGTCGGTGATGATTCAACTTGGACGGGTGAAAGGAAATAAGATGGTAAATATGCAGCTTAGTAATCATAAACTGGTAGAAAGAGGCACCAGGATGATTATGGAGGAACTAGGATTAAATCATGACCATGCACAAAAATTGTTACTGTTACATGGTTCGGTTAAGAATGCAATTGACGCTTACCGATATTCTCAAGATCATTAAAATCTCTACTTACTCTTGTTTAACCAACTTATATTATACGCATCACATACCAATCTTATTAATACGGAATATGACACATTAACCATCATTATTCATCCGACAGCCTCATAGATACAATACAAAAAGATTTTGAAACAAAATCAAAAACATTTATTGAACAAACCGGTTTGTTCACACTTCTTCATTTTATCTCCGAAGAAAAAACTTCAAGAAAAAGTAAATTGGTATCAACAGTATAAATAATTGAAACATACCCAAAGCCCGTTCTTATCAATACCAACTATCTTTGCATCGTGTCACAGTACAGACAAAAAATAAACCATTTTTGGAATTTAAGACATAAAGAAGATAATTTCATTAAATATAGTATTTATGAAGAAGGATATTTGCATCATTTTAAGCCTGCTGTTATATACTTTTCAATTACCAATTATCTACAAAGTAGAATATCCGGTTACAGTGAAACGTAAGATCAATGATTAACAACAAATTATTAAATATTGAAACCATGAAAAGATTATTTCTATTCTTCTACCTCTCTGTTGTGAGTATAGCAGCATTTGCCGCTGAACAATTCGTAGTATTCACACCGACCGATAATCATTTTCCGTTGATATCCCAAGGAGTTCCTTGTCCGATATATGTAGATTCTTCCGAAGACAAAGGAGTGATGATAGCTGTCGGCAATCTTCAACAAGATATACTGCAAGTATGCGGAACGAAGCCTGTGCTCTTAACAAACGTAAGTTCGAAACACTGTGTCATTGTAGGTACCTATAGTACTCCTTTTGTAAAAAAACTGATAGCTGCAAACAAAATAGATAAAAAAGAGCTGGAAGGGAAAAATGAGAAATATATCCTGCAAGTTGTCACTAATCCCTGTGAAGGAGTAGATGAAGCAGTGGTTATCATCGGCAGCGACAGACGCGGTACGATCTATGGTATCTATGAACTTTCCGAACAAATGGGGGTATCTCCCTGGTATTGGTGGGCAGACGTCCCTATCCGAAAGCAACAGAATGTATATGTAAAGCCGGGACAGTATACAGACGGAGAACCTGCGGTGACCTACCGCGGTATCTTCCTGAATGATGAAGCGCCCTGTCTGACTGGTTGGGTAAAACAAACCTACGGCACAAACTACGGTGACCACCGTTTTTATACACAAGTTTACGAACTGATATTACGCCTGAAAGGTAATTTTCTTTGGCCTGCCATGTGGAGTTGGGCTTTCTATGCAGACGACCCGGAGAATAGTAAGACTGCTGATGAAATGGGAGTCATTATCGGCACGTCCCACCACGAACCGATGGCACGCAACCATCAGGAATGGTCACGCAAGCGCAAAGAATATGGTGCATGGGATTATACAACTAACAAAAAAGTGATCGATCAGTTTTTCCGTGAAGGTATCGAACGGATGCAGGGCACAGAAGATATCGTAACCATCGGTATGCGCGGAGACGGTGACGCAGCCATGAGCGAAAACACCAACGTGAAACTACTGGAAGACATAGTAAAGAACCAACGCAGAATTATTGAAAAGGTGACTAAACGTCCTGCCAAAGAAACCCCGCAAGTCTGGGCACTATACAAAGAAGTACTGGATTACTATGATAAAGGTATGCGTGTGCCCGATGATGTTATCATGCTATTATGTGATGACAATTGGGGCAATGTATGCCGTCTGCCAAATGCCAAGGAACGTAAGCATCCGGGCGGTTGGGGCATGTATTACCATGTAGACTACGTAGGTGCTCCGAGAAACTCCAAATGGCTGAACGTAACCCCTATACAAAATATGTGGGAGCAACTTCAACTCACATACGATTACGGAGTAGAAAAGCTGTGGATACTGAATGTAGGCGATTTGAAACCAATGGAATATCCGATCACGCTCTTCATGGATATGGCATGGAATCCCAAGCAATTCAACGTCTCCAACTTGCTGGACCATCCCCGTCGTTTCTGCGCACAGCAGTTTGGCGAAGATCAAGCGGATGAAGCTATGCGAATCTTAAACCTGTACAGCAAATATAACGGTCGCGTAACGGGAGAAATGCTCGACCGGAATACTTATAACCTGGAGACCGGCGAATGGAAACAAGTATCTGATGAATATCTGAAACTGGAAGCGGAAGCTTTGAGACAATACATATCATTGAAATCAGAATATAAAGATGCCTACAAGCAATTAATCCTCTTCCCTGTTCAAGCCATGGCAAACCTGTACGAGATGTATTATGCACAAGCCATGAACCATAAATTGTACAAAGAAAACAATCCGCAAACTAACGAATGGGCAGATAAAGTGGAACAGGCTTTTGCACGGGATAAAGCATTGAGTGACGATTATAACAATGTTATGTCCGGCGGTAAATGGAAGAACATGATGATTCAGAAACATATCGGTTATACCTCATGGAATGATAATTTCCCCGCTGATACACTACCACAAACCTACCGAATCAAGCATCCGGAAAAGGCTGTCGGCGGATACGTCTTCACCGGACAAGACGGATATGTAGCTATGGAAGCCGAACACTATTACAGCACTAAAGCAGCACCAAGTACGGAATGGACAGTGATCCCCTACATGGGACGAACCCTTAGCGGCATGGCTCTGATGCCTTATACCCAGCCGACCGACGGAGCTTCTATCTCCTACAAAATAAAATTGCCTAAAGGAGTCGACAAAGTGACTGTTCACGTGATAGTGAAATCGACTCTTGCTTTCCACGACCGGAAAGGACATGAGTACAGTATCGGATTCGAAGGGGCGAAGGAACAGACTATCAATTTCAATCAGAATTTGAATGAACTTCCCGAAAATGTGTATAGCATATACTATCCGACAGTTGCAAGACGTATCGTCGAGAAAAAGGTCAAACTGAATGTGCCGAATACATCAGACGGCATGCAGACACTAATTTTCAAACCTCTTGATCCGGGCATCGTGCTGGAAAAGTTGGTTGTAGACTACGGAGGCTACAAGAAATCTTATCTGTTTATGAATGAATCGAAAAGCAAGAGAGATAATAGATAAAAAGATCCATGTAGAAACAAGTCAATTACTACACACTGATTATATTTACATATAAATTTTGCAGTTCTTATTGTCAGCCGTCATTCCTATTCATTAGATAAATGATTTTCAATCCATTAGATGCTGACAATAAGCCCTGACAATAGGCTGACAATAACATTTTATAAGTTTTATTGTCAGCCTATTATTTTATGATTTTGCTCTCCCATATCTCCTATCCAGCTTTACTTACTTTTCAAGAAAAGCCTCCATTAAACATCCGTCATACAACCGGCATACTTATATCATTCAATAACTATTGTTCGATCAGGATACCGGTATACTTAATTCTTCACGGCCGTGGTAGCTTCTTCCCACAGCCGTGAAGAGTTCCTACCACGGCCGTGGGAAGATCTTGTCACGGCCGTGGGAAATTAATGATACCGGTACTTTAATGGAACGATACCGGCATCCCAACGCAACTATACCAGCTTCTCTTTTTATACCTCCCACTTAATCAGCCTGCAAATAAGCTATATGACAAGAGGGCAAGGCTGATAATAAATCAAAAAGAAACCGGCAGTTATTATTTTATCATTTGGAACATACAACATATATATTAGTAACATAAATATGGAAAGAAGTTACTTCCAAGGTAGATTTCAGAAACAGTTTTTTGCCTTTTGTATTGGTAAATGAGCTACCTTTGCTACAAATCCATACAATATGAACAGAAACACTTTTTTTGTATTATTCCTATTAATAAGCAACTTTGTTTCAGGACAGGACCTGAAACTGTGGTATAGTCAACCTGCACAAAATTGGTCGGAAGCTCTCCCTATTGGCAACTCCCGTCTTGGAGCCATGGTATATGGCGGAATCGAACGCGAAGAATTACAACTCAACGAAGAAACATTTTGGGCAGGCTCTCCATACAATAATAATAACCCGAATGCCATACATGTTCTACCGGTTGTACGCAAACTGATTTTTGAAGGGAGAAACAAGGAAGCGCAAAGACTCATTGACGCCAACTTCTTAACCCAGCAACACGGAATGAGCTATCTGACATTAGGTAGCCTTTATCTGGAATTTCCGGAACACCAAAACGCATCCGGCTTTTACCGCGATCTGAATCTAGAGAATGCAACGACAACTACCCGTTATCAAGTGGATGACGTCACTTATACCCGCACCACTTTTGCTTCATTTACTGATAATGTCATTATTATGCATATCAAAGCAAGTAAAGCAAACGCACTGAACTTTACTATTGCATATAACTGCCCTCTAGTACATAAGGTGAATGTTCAGAATGATCAGCTGACCGTCACCTGTCAAGGGAAAGAGCAGGAAGGTTTGAAAGCCGCACTACGGGCAGAATGTCAAATCCAAGTAAAAACGAATGGCACTCTCCGCCCGGCAGGAAATACGCTCCAAATAAATGAAGGAACAGAAGCAACCCTTTATATATCGACAGCAACCAACTACGTAAACTACCAGAATGTCAGCGCCGATGAATCCCACCGGACCAGCGAATATCTGAAAAGAGCAATGCAAATACCTTACGAAAAAGCTCTCAAAAACCATATCGCTTATTATAAAAAACAATTTGACCGTGTACGCCTTACATTACCGACAGGCAAAACTTCCCAACTGGAGACTCCCAAACGAATTGAAAACTTCGGAAATGGAGAAGACATGGCAATGGCAGCTCTACTTTTCCATTATGGACGTTATTTACTGATTTCTTCTTCGCAACCGGGTGGACAGCCGGCTAATCTGCAAGGTATATGGAACAACAGTACTCATGCACCTTGGGATAGTAAATACACCATCAACATTAATACAGAAATGAACTATTGGCCGGCAGAAGTCACTAATTTAAGTGAAACACATAGTCCGCTATTCTCTATGTTGAAAGATTTATCTGTCACAGGAGCAGAAACAGCCCGAACTATGTATGATTGTAGGGGATGGATGGCGCATCATAATACTGATTTATGGCGAATTTGCGGAGTTGTAGACTTTGCTGCAGCCGGCATGTGGCCTAGTGGGGGAGCCTGGTTAGCACAACATATCTGGCAACATTACCTCTTTACAGGAAATAAAGAATTCCTGAAAGAGTACTATCCCATCCTGAAAGGAACAGCGCAGTTCTACATGGATTTCTTGGTAGAACATCCAGTGTATAAATGGTTGGTAGTGTCTCCTTCTGTGTCACCGGAACACGGTCCTATCACGGCCGGTTGCACCATGGATAACCAGATTGCCTTTGATGCACTGCATAATACCTTATTGGCTTCATACATCACAGGTGAAGCCCCTTCTTTCCAAGATTCTCTCAAACAAACACTAGAGAAGTTGCCACCTATGCAAATAGGAAAACATAACCAACTACAAGAATGGCTGGAAGATATTGACAATCCCAAGGACGAGCACCGTCATATTTCACATTTGTACGGGCTATATCCGAGTAATCAAATTTCTCCATACTCAAATCCCGAATTATTCCAGGCAGCAAGAAACACATTGCTTCAACGCGGTGATAAGGCTACTGGTTGGAGTATCGGCTGGAAAGTCAATTTCTGGGCACGTATGCTGGATGGAAACCATGCCTTCCAAATCATCAAAAATATGATTCAACTATTGCCCAGCGATCACTTGGCTAAAGAATATCCGAACGGGCGTACCTATCCCAATATGCTGGATGCCCATCCGCCTTTCCAGATTGACGGTAATTTCGGTTATACAGCCGGAGTAGCGGAAATGTTGCTCCAAAGTCATGACGGTGCCGTACATTTATTGCCAGCATTGCCTGATGCATGGGAAGAAGGAAGTGTGAAGGGGCTGGTGGCACGTGGAAACTTTACTGTCGATATGGAGTGGAAAAACAATGTGTTAAATAAAGCGATCATCCGATCGAATATAGGCGGTACGCTCCGCATCCGGTCTTATGTCCCACTGAAAGGGAAAGGCTTAAAACAAGTAAACGGGAAAGAGTGCTCAAATAGATTATTCGCCACCACTCCTATCAAACGACCTCTTGTAGCCAAAGGGGTAAGTGCGCAATCTCCCAAACTGCAGAAGGTTTATGAATATGACATCGAAACAAAGCCCGGTAAAACCTATATTGTAAGTACAACCGAAGGAAAACAATAATACATAACGAGAGGTAAATCTTTTCTCATGTTACATTATTTACAAACGATGTTACAACATCCGATTGTACTCCCGGAGCCTAATGAAAATATTCATCTTTTATTAGGTTATATGTAGGTTTTTAGTTTTCTTTGTACTACCAACAACGATCTATTGACTATGAGAAATGTATTGACTTTTCTATTATTATTGTTTTCTTTGTTATGCAACGGGCAATCTCCTAAGTTATTCACTACTGACAAAGAGCTCTCCAGTAGTCTGATTAATCAAATATATCAAGACCGGAACGGCTTCATTTGGATTGCAACAGAAGATGGTCTGAACCGTTATGACGGTGCTAAATTTACCATATACAAACATGAGCCCAATAACGAACATTCGTTAGCCCACAATTTTGTTCGTACTGTTTTTGAAGACAGCAAAGGTCATTTGCTTATCGGCACATATATAGGAATTCAAATGTATGATCCGGCCACGGACAATTTTACTCCACTTGCCAAATTGGAAGATACCGGAGAAACGCTTGAAAGCAACATTAATTCTTTCATCGAGCGAAAAAACGGAGAGATATGGGTATCCGGAAATGTGTTGTGCAAGCTGGACATCAAAGACCATCTGTTGACTGTCCGGAAAGTCGATATTGCAGTCACTTCACCCGGAAGCCTGTTTGAAGATAAAAAACAAAATGTATGGATGGCAAAAGGGGAAGAAGGAGTATATCAACTCACTCCCGACAATCAGCTTACGTTACACTTGTCTAAAGACAACGGATACGTCAAAAGTATATGTGAGGATCAACGAGGCAACATTTATGTTGGAAGTATACGAAAAGGACTATTCATTTACGATAAAGAACGTAAAACCTTTGTTCCGGTCGATTTGAAAGAGAAAGGAGAACTTCCTGTTTGCTTTCTTTATTCCGGGATACCCAATGAATTGTATATCGGCACTGACGGCAAGGGAGTAGCCATTTATAATATCCGAACACACGAAATCTCCGAATACAAGTTTGACAATAATTATTTCGATTCGGGGAACTCGAAAATACACTCCATCCTAAAGGACAATTCGGGTAACTTATGGTTAGCTGTTTATCAGAAAGGAGTTATATTAATCCCAGCCCGCACCAACAGCTTTAAATATATCGGACATAAATCAACAGATAAAAATTGCATAGGCTCCTGTTGCATTACTTCGTTCTGCAAAGATAATAACGGGACTCTATGGGTAGGAACGGATAACGACGGTATTTATGCCCTTACAGAAAAATTGGAGCCGGCAAAACATTTCTCACACACCACCCATCCTCATTCAGTACCCTCAACTGTTATTAAATTGTATGAAGACTCCGAACACAATATGTGGATTGGCTCCTTTATCAACGGTATGGGAAAGCTGAACAAACAGACAGGATTATGTGATTACCAGTACAAACTGGTAGATAAGAACAACAACTATATACAACGTGTATATGATTTCGCAGAAGATAAAAACAAGCGTCTTTGGATTGCGACAATGGGATTCGGTTTGTTCTACTATGACCTGAAAACGAAAGAATTTACATCCGTACAATCTCAGACATCTCTAATCAACGAATGGATAGGTTGCCTCCACTATTCCGATGATAATAAGCTGTATGTCGGAACTTATGACGGCGTCAACTGTATAGACCTTGACAGTCCTGATTTTCAAAGTCATAAGATACTCTCACAAAATGTTATTTATTCAATCTTTGAAGATGCCGACGGAGTTGTCTGGTTGGGCAGTTCCGAAGGATTATCCGGTTGGAATAAAAAAACGAAAGAACTAACCACTTATACGACTGCAGACGGATTGCCCAGTAATACAATATATGCCATACAAGGAGACGGAAAAGATTTTCTTTGGATAAGCACCAATGCCGGAATTTCCCAATTCCAAAAGAAAAACAACAAATTTATCAATTATTATGTCAGCGACGGATTACAGGGAAATGAGTTCTACAAGAATGCCTCCTTCAAAGATAAACAAGGTATTATCTGGTTTGGCGGAATGAATGGTATCACCTATTTCAATCCGCAAGACATTATCAATCCGGCAAAAACATGGAATATCCGGATTACCGACTTTTTCCTGCATAACAATCCGGTTAGAAAAGGAATGAAATCCGGTATTCACAATATTATCAACTGCCCTGTATTCAACGCAAAGGAGTTTTATCTATCCCATAAAGACAATGTGTTCAGTATCGAGTTTGCCACTCTGGAATTAAATGCCCCCGAACACATCAACTACCTTTATTCTATCAACGATGAAAAATGGATTAGTTTGCCCAAAGGTGTAAACCGTATCTCATTCAGCAATCTGAAACCCGGTACCTATAACTTTAAAATCAGAGCAAAAGACAACACTGTGTATTCAAATATAAAAGAAATTACCATCTTTATATCTCCTGCATGGTATGCTTCATGGTGGGCCAAAGTTATCTACTCCTTATTATTACTGACCATTATATTTATCATTATTCTTCAGATCAGACATCGGTACAGAATGCATCAGGAAATGCTGCAACATATCCATGCCGAACAAATCAATGAAGCAAAATTGCAGTTCTTTATCAACATCTCTCATGAGATACGCACTCCGATGTCTCTAATCATCAGCCCTCTACAGAAACTGATTAAGAATGAGGAGGACAATGAACGCCTGAAAATATATCATATTATCTACAGAAATGCGGAACGTATTCTGAATCTTGTCAATCAACTAATGGATATTCGGAAAATTGATAAAGGACAAATGTTCCTGATGTTCCGGGAGACCAATATTATTCCTTTTATAGAAGATTTATGTACAACTTTCGGTCAACAGGCAAATACAAAAAATATCCAACTACAACTTCACAGTACGCTCCGGGAACTGAATGTATGGGTAGACACAGGTAATTTTGATAAGATTATCCTGAATATTCTGTCTAATGCCTTCAAGTTTACTCCTGAAAAAGGAAACATAGATATTACCATCCGTACGGGAGAAGATAATACACTGCCCGATCCCTTGAAACAATATGCCGAAATAATTATCGCGGATACCGGAACAGGCATCGATAAACAGGAAAAAGAACATATCTTCGAACGTTTCTATCAGATCCGTAACAGCCAACAGAATCCGAAAGGCGGAACAGGAATAGGATTACATCTTACTCGTTCATTAGTGGAATTACATCATGGAATTATCTATGTAGAAAATAATAAAGAACAACCGGGTTGCCGTTTTATTATCCGGCTGCCGTTGGGTAACAAGCATCTACGACCTGAAGAAGTTGACAACAATGAGCAAAAGGTAACAGTAACCATACCAACTGTTCCTGTCATCTCTCCCATTATAGAAAATGAGGAAGAAAAGAAAGTCAGGGTAAAAACTAAATATCGCGTATTAGTTGTAGAAGACGACGAAGAAATCCGAAATTATATAGCGAAGGAATTCGGGGACAAATTTCATATCATGGAAAGCCGTAATGGTAAAGAAGCATTAGAGCAAATATTTAAAAAGGCTCCGGATTTAGTCATTAGTGACATCATGATGCCCGAAATGGACGGACTTACCTTATGCCGGAAGATCAAGCAGAATGTAAATCTCAATCATATCCCAGTCATTTTGCTTACTGCGAAAACGAGGGAAGAAGACAACCTTGAAGGTCTGAATACAGGAGCCGACGCCTATATCATGAAGCCATTCAATATCGAAATTCTGCAAAAGACGGTAGAAAATCTGATTAATACACGGCAGCAGTTACGCAAAGTATTTACAGGACAGCAAAATCTGGAAAACAAGGTTCAGAAACTGGAAGTGAAATCACCCGATGAGAAATTGATGGAACGTATTATGAAAGTGATCAATGAAAACATCAGTAACCCTAACTTGACAATAGAGACAATCACCACCGAGGTAGGTATTAGCCGCGTACATCTTCACAGGAAACTCAAAGAGCTCACCAACCAGACAACCCGTGACTTTATACGTAATATACGTTTAAAAGAAGCCGCTCGTTTATTGTCCGAAAAACAGCATACCATATCCGAGATAGCCATGTTAACAGGATTCACTGATCCTAATAATTTCTCGACAACATTCAAAGAATTGTATGGAATGCCGCCTTCAATGTATATGAAAGAGCAGTTGAGTAAAAAGGAAGAGTAACCCAACTGCTCTCTAGCATGTTTATCTGTTAAACTTGTACCAATCAAAGTTAAACAGTTTGCAGCCTTTACGTCCTTTGAATACAAAATAAATATCTTGTATTCCTGTGACCGGTTTTACAATATCAGTCTGCAATGTTTTCCAGCATTCCCAACCTCCCGTTGAAGGAATAGTCAGTTCCGCAATTAATGGTCCGCTTATACTGTCTGTACGTACTTCAAGTGTTCCGCCACGAAGGGCACTGGCAACGGTAGCAGTGAACCGTTTGGGGGATTTATTGCCGAAATCCACTTCACGTACCTTTATATAATCTCCATTATGAATTTCAGATATATATATACCGGTTTTCACATTTGGTTCGGACTTCACACCTTCAGAAAAAGCGATTGTTTCAGCTTCCACCCTTTCGTAAGGATTGAGCGTACCTACCGGTGACACCCCTTCCCGGGTAGCATTAATAATCGGGAAAGTGCCGTCAGCGTTATACTTAAATTGCTCCACCGCCGTACTTCGCCCGAAGCCTCCACCACCCGGCAACTTACCCGTATGATAGAAGAAATAAGAATTGCCTTTATAGTCTATCACTCCACAATGGTTAGTAAACGAGCCCGTATCTTGTAAAGGCATGATTTCTCCCATATACTTCCACGGCCCAAGAGGTCCGTCACTCATGGAATAGGCAATATGTTCGGGTACACCTCCGGCAGCATAAAGAAGATAATATTTTCCTTCCCGTTTATGAAGCCATGGACCTTCTGTATAAGTATCTTTATACTTAACATCTTTGACACGTTTTTCCGGATTGGGTGCACCAAAGCTCTCAACAGTCTGTTCCAGTTTGCCCACTTCACCTTTCAAGGAAATCATGTCGTCATTCAATTCTGCATAATAGATATTCGGATTTCCCCAATACAGATAAGCACGACCGTCATCATCAATGAAGACCGTAGGATCAATATAGTCCCAGCTTCCGTCATGAAGCGGTTTGCCGATGGCATCTTTAAAAGGACCGACAGGCGAATCGCCTACCGCCACACCGATTGCCATCGTATTGGAAAGTTTGGAATGCAGGCAGACATACCAATAAAACTTACCATTACGCTCTACACATTGTGCTGCCCAGGCACGGTCGTCCGCCCAGTCGAATGATTCGATGGCAAGAGGAGAGCCGTGATCGGTCCAGTTCACCATATCTTTGGTAGAATACACACGCCATTCCTGCATCCAGAAAAAATCCGCTTTGTCTTCATCGTGTCCCGTATACACATACAAGGTGCCGTCGTGCACCATAGGAGCTGGGTCTGTAGTAAAGCAAGTTTGCACAATCGGGTTTTGTGCCGACAGTCCTCCTTCGGTCATAACCGAAACGAGCAACAATGTAGCTGCGATAAATGTAGATTTCATTTTCATGCTATTTTCAGTGTTTAAATAAATGTGGTACAAATTCTTTCAGGCAACGTCTCCACGTGAGCCATTCATGCGCTGTGCCTTGCGATTCGTAATAATCAACCTCGATACCCAGTTTCCGGAGTGAATCCACCATCTTCTTTGTTCCCATTTGTTCCTCCGTGCCACAGCCGAGAAAGAAATAATTCACTTTCTTATTGAACTTGTCCGCATCCGCAAACACTCCGTTAAAACAAGTCTTCATATCCAGACCGAAAATCGCCCCGCTGAAACTTCCGATATAAGAAAACTTATCGAGATGAGGCAGAACCGTATTGAAAGTCTGATGTCCTCCCCACGAGAGTCCTGCCATAGCACGGTGTTCGCGGTCGGTTTTCGTACGGAATGTCCGGTCTATCATAGGAATCAGGTCTTTCAGAATAACGTCATAAAAGGTGGCGCCATACAAAGCCCGCTCCTCGTTCACATCTTTTCCCGGACGCGGCCGGAACGGAGCTTCCACATCACCGCTATCCATCACCACGAGCATCGGCACACACTGACCGGATGCAATCAAGTTGTCCATAATATGATTCATCTTTCCCTGCGTACTCCAGCCGGTTTCATCTTCACCCATGCCATGTTGCAGATACAATACCGGATAGCGCTTCTTCGGATGAGTTTCATACTCTGCCGGCGTATATACCATACACCGACGGAACTCTTTCTGCGTTTCGGAGTAATACGTACAGGAACGAACCTGCCCGTGAGATACCTGTTGAGGACGATAATAATCCCCCTCCTCACCTTCAGGGATTTCGATGCCACTTGCCATACGGCAACAACCGAAGAACGTATAACTGGAAGGATCTGTTACCGACACCCCGTCTGCAATCAGGAAATAATAATGGAATCCTACAGGCAGAGGGTTGGTCGTTGCCGTCCAGAGTCCTCCGGCATCTTTCCACATATCATACTTCTTTCCGCAACAATCCACTTGTAGCCTGTTAGCCTGCGGAGCATAGAAACGAAAATGAGCACGCCCCTCTTTATCCACCCGGGGATAGTCATATCCCGGAATATTAGTGGATGCCGGTTCGGTAGTAATTCCGGAGTTTGGTTCTTTCTCCAACAAAAGGAGTCGTTTCTCGGCATACCGCACTCCCAATTTTCTGTATCCTTCTGCCGTGAAATGCAAATTATCTTCTGCGGCAGGACAGCCCGAAGAAGGAATCACGTATGCGGTCGGAATCACTTGCGGCAGCGTATTGATTATCTCATTCATGCTTGCACATCTGCCATTCTGGTCGGCATGCACTACTTCTCCCGCCAGTAATGGAACATCCTTTGCCTGAAGATTCAAATCCCTCAACAAATTCTCATAGACTCTCTTCACTTTTTGAGGCCACTCTTTATCACCGGTATTAGACTCGCCTTGATGCAAGAGGATACCTTTAATCACACCGGCTTTCTGTGCTTCTACAGCCAATTCTTTTAGTCTACGGTAAGGATTATTACCATACGCTTTCGCGGTATTTTTCAGCCATTCCGGTTGAGAGGCAATATGCTCTTCGCAATTCTCCTCATCAAACAGCTCAATCCTGCAACCACCTACAGCTACATTGATGACACCTACCTTAATATTATCAGGCAGCCTTTCCACTAACGTACGTCCGAAATAATCGGCCGGTGTTAACCCTGTATGGCAACGTACCAACGGAGGAACAGCCTTATACCACTGTCCTTTGACACGTCCCAAAGACGGACAATCAACAGCCGCCATCATCAGAAAGCGTTCATTGACATTGCACGTATCCTGGGCCTCGATCTTTGCATTCCCTTCCATATTGGATTGTCCTAGACAAAGATAAATATGGAAATTCGGGTCTTGTGCAAAGGCAAATATGCCTGCACATAATAAACAACATAAGACAATAATCTTCTTCATTTGCGTATCTATATCATAAATATTAATTAATGCGTAACCTTGCGATAAGGACTTTCCTGAAGATTCAATCGACTGACTTCATCACTACCACAATCAATTATAATTTTATGCAATACAATAGCAGGGCTTAACGGACGAATAATTAATGCATGTATTCCTTCTTTCAGATTAACATTGGAAAAATCCACCACCGACTCTATCAACCGCGCAGCACCGGCGGGATACATCTTCGTATAACAATTAGCCCAAGTCATCTCTGAATTGTAATTTACTATTTGTTCTTTACCACCATCCAAACTGATAGCATAACTATGTCCTCCTTTTATAAAAGGCAAAGTACTATCCAAGATTAATCTTACACGTATATTTTTCATCTCAGAATTAAGCTTCATGCGATATGTCAATGAAGCTCCTGTTACAGGTTGTGTATAGGGCATCAACGACAAACCAGAAAGAGTACGTCCCAAGTCAGGAATAACTGTCCACTCCGTCTTATTCCCTTGTGTACATTCTGCAAAACGTTCCGCTTCCATTACTACCACCCCACCTTTCTCCTTATACTCATATCCTCCCGGCTTATATGCAGAGACATCCACTCTTATGATTTCGGGCATTATATTTCCTCCTTTAGGCTCATCCCAGCTTGTATAACCGATGTGCGTCTGATCCATTAAATGATTCCATTTTCCATCAGCTATATTGTTATTATAGTCATAGCAAAGTTCCGCATCATACCTGAAACAATACTCCACTCTATCTGCCCATTCATTGGCACGTGGATCACCCTCAGATGCTAACTTATGATTCATAGCAACCGCATAATACATCTCATAAAGGTTTGCCATGGCCTGAACAGGAAAAAGAATGAGTTCTTTATATGTATCCTTCAATTCTTCCGGTAAAGTCATAAACTGACGATAGGCATGCGCCTCCAAAGCAAGAAATTCATCTGTTACAGCCTTAAATTCTCCACTGGAAAGATTATAAGTTTGGCTATCCAACATTTCTGCAGTTACGCGAGCAGCATATTTACAATACAGATTTAAGATGCGAGCGGCTTCTACTGCATAGTTATCCCCAAACTGTTGTTTACAGAAACTACAAGTATATTCCTGTAAATTATCAGCCGTAAGGTGTCCAGGATTCCATGCCATATTCAAGAAAAAATCAACAGGAAATTCATTCGGTTTCAAGTCCCCCACATTTAGAATCCACATTTTATCCACACCATAAGAATAAGTCAAATATAATTGTTCCCACATATGCTGGATCTGTGTCATATTCAGCCATTGATAGGCACGTGGTGCTCCATGTAAATCTACATGATAATACATACCATATCCACCAGGATGCCGTTTATCCTTTAAATCTGGTAAACGACGTACATTCCCCCAATTATCATCACAAAGCAAAATCATGACATCATCAGGTATTTTCATTCCCTTATCATAATATTCCAGTACTTCACTATAAAGTGCCCACAATTGTGGAGTCTTACAAGCAGGTTTACCTGTTACATCTGCTATTATTTTACGCTGTCCTTTTACGATTTCCTCCAATAGATGCGTATCTGTATCGGGTCCCATCGGAGCATCACCGTCACCACGCATAGCGATAGTAATTACTTCTTCCTTTCCATTCATTCGCTTGATACCCTCACGGAAAAAACGTTCTACTCCCTCTTTATTCCTCTGATAGTTCCACTCACCATACAACTTACGATTACGGGCATATTCCTGGTGATTACGTGCCATCGGTTCGTGATGGGAAGTCCCGATTATAATCCCCATTTCATCAGCTAAAGGACTATTCATCGGATCATCTGCATAAAATGCTGCACTCCACATGGCCGGCCATAGAAAATTAGCTTTCAAACGGAGGAGAAGTTCGTAGACATGCACATACATCTTACTGTTAAATCCTCCGAACTTTTCAGTTGTCCAACCTCCCATACAAGGCCATTCATCATTAATGAAAATGCCACGGTATTTTACAGCCGGTTCACCATCAGTATAAACACCTTCTTTAATATAAATAGCCTGATGCTTTACCGGCGGAACATCAAGCCACCAGTACCAAGGGGAAATACCTATTTGTTTTGATAATTCATAAATACCATAAATCGTTCCACGCTTATCACTTCCAGCAATCAGCAACACATCTCCCTGTAAACCTTCCAAAGGAGCATGAAGAGTGGTGATTATATATTTTTCATTCTTACCTCTCAATTCTTTACCATCCAGTTTTCCTGTTTTTACTAATTGACGTATAAGTGGGCTTTTGTCAAACGAACCTATGATAATACGCACTTCTTTTCCCGCAATATTCGATAATTCGGGTTTTACAGTAGTCACTTTTTCAAAATCCGTTTGTAAATTACGCACCGCTAACAGCACCCCACGATGTTCTGCATCATCACACCAAATAGAGAACGATCTGTTTTGTGGTGTAACCAAAGGTAACTTGGCATCCGCTGATATAAAAGTGACAAATGGTTCCGCAGCATTCAAAACAGATACACATAAGAATAGAAATATAATTATTATCCGACTCAAAAACATGTTCTTCATTATTTTCTAGTTACATACTGTCCTAAAAACAATTATCCGCAAGATACTACTTGTAAAATGCGGATAATCGAATTTAAGAGAATTCTTATTTTCTTTCGATAACAATGTTGTCGAGATACAAGTCACCGGCACCTGATGAATTGGCTTTCAATTCAAACGTATTTGCCCCTTTTCGTAAGGAAACCGACATTAAGGCTGTATTCCATACAGTATTGTCATTATCAGTTTGTGCAAACTCCGGGGTACCTACTTTGGTATTGTTTATATACATATCTACGGTATTGACTGTAGCCGACGGAGCACGATAGCGAATACGGATTGTATATACACCATCTTCCAGTGCAGTAACAGCATCACGTACGGCAGCTGCAGAACTAGTACCGAAGTTTATATATCCCTGTGCTGTGTAGTTACGTATCGGCTCCGAATCTCCTTTTGTCACTCTCTTAGTCACATTCTTAAAATCAAAGCATTCAGCCTCATACTGATAAGCGCCCTGATAAATTTGTGGAGAAGCGGGAATCTGGATAGATGCTGCAGTAGATACAGTTAAACGATCGGTGGCTTTTCCTGAGCAATTGACCGTCAAATCCAATGGTCCGTTATGAGTGACAGTCAGCGTATATACATCTTCTTTCCAATTCTCGGAAACTTGTGCAGTACCATTGGCTCTGGAAGATACAGAATGAGTTGGTTTGGATGTACATCCATATATCTTGATTACCTCCGTTTTGCTCGAACCACTAGGGTCATAGTTATTCATGTAGAAGGTGAGCTTATTGGCATATTCTTTTATAACACTTACAGTATATTTGGAGTAAGCCAATTCCATCTTGTCACATGTATTGTATTTAAACGGAATTGCAGCATTCCGTATTCCGGCAAGTCCGTTATAAACCACCCAACCATTTTCTATACGTCCTGCATAAAGTTCTCCCGTATACTCTTGCGGGAACCAACGGTTGAATTTTCCAACTTTAGTATTTACATCGCTCCAAGCTCCTTCAAAAGTTGATTGGTTGATCTTATACTGGAATGAATTAGCTACATCGTCACACAATTCGAACGCAACAGGAATCGTAGGATAACGGCCCGTTTTCTTAAAGTAACAATGATTATCCCAAAGATTGCCATCATCATCGCGAAGGTAAAGCCCTTCATGCAAATTCTTCGGGCTGCTGTATTTAGCATTATCATCACCGGAATAGACATCTTGAAGAATCACCACTTTCGTTCGGTCAATAACTTCTTTCCGGGAAGGAATACGAATTGTTTTATCAATAATCTTACGGAACATATCTATATTGATATTGACAAATTGCGGAAAACATTCCCAATTACGGCTCTGATAACCATCACCTACACTGACTGCATTCGTCTCCTTAAAACATTGCTGCCATATAAGTTCAGGTCCGTCGATAACAGTCTGACCTGTCAGCATTACATGCTCTATAATAGGCAGCGCACCGGCAGCCGGCGGGAAATCCTTATCGCCATTCTGTCCTTTCTCCTCTGTCCAGCCGCATTGGTCGAAACGGATACCGTACTGACCTGCAAAACCGGAGAGCCACGTGCCTAAGCAAATTCCTTCGACATTGAAGAAGCCACTTTGCGTGGTGTATTTCTCACACATAATGAAATTTTCAGAGTACAACTTGGCAGTTTGGGCAAAATCAGAATTACGCTTCACAAGAGCAATAGGATTAATATTAGCCGACCAAGTATTACCACAGAAACTAACTACCAAATATCCTCCATATTTATGAGTAAGTTTCAAAAGTTGATTCCAGTGAGCCACTCGTTGTAACCACGATACAGAGAACTGGTCATCATACCCCCAAAACTGCTCACAATAATTGAAACCAAGAAAGTTGGGATATTCTCTGAAAAACTCATCATATACCCGAACCTTATCGTCACTTTCAAATTGACTATATAAGCTGACATCCTTAAAATGACTAAAACCGCCGCTTGAAGGCTGCACCATCGCCCACACATTATTTTCAGCACACGTCCTCAACCACGACTTTGCTATCTCATAACCATACTCGCTTACATTATAGATCCCAGTAGCCTCATCATGGCTTACAGACAACGAGATATTAAAAATGGTAAACGGACGAATATCTGCAGGGATAAGGTCTATGATTTTCTGAGGATCGGCATAATTCCATGAATCGATATGAACAAACCATGCCGGTTGTTCAGGAGAAATAGGACGGCGTAACGCCCCCGTTACCGGAGGAATTTCGGGATTGTCTCCTTTAAAAAGATTCAGTTCGATGACAGGTGTCCGGTCGGTAAAAGTGAAACTGACAGATTCGTCACCAATACTACTCACTTGTTTAAACTGACTGGTAAGTTTGCCGCTCACCGCCTTGTCAAGGGTACGAGACTTAGCTCCGTATTTTACAGTCCAATAGCCGTCAGTGTTAATATCCACTATCGGTGCAACTGTATTGTTTTCATCCAACACCTTGACCTTTTCATCATTCTCAAACGTTAGCCAAGCATCATCAAGAGTCCAATAATATTCATCATGTTCTACTTTGGCACCTACTTTTGGAGAATAAACTACATCCTCTCCTCCGCCTTCCAATGCTGCTATCTGAGCATACATACTGAAGCTTGTACCATCCGACAACTCAATCGTATAACTCGCACCATTATTCACCGGATTGTATGTCTTTACAGCCAGGTCCTGTTGTTTGGCCTCAATAAGCTTACGTAATGCCTTGACATTAGTATTAATATTCTCGACAGCCGTACCGGGTTTCGGTACGGAAGGAGCGTCAGGATCAATGACATCGTCATCTTTACAGGAACCAAGAATACATGCACAGCATACTATTCCGAGAAAAAGTAGGGATGATAGCTTACTTTTCGTATTTAACAAATTCATCATATTCCAACTAGTTATTATTATCATTAAAATGTCAATCTGACTGAAGTTATACTGTTAGCAGATAACAACACCGTTATGCCTTCAGCAGATTCCATCAAACCAGTATCGATCACTTCCATATTTTTTGTTTCGTTCGTTTCAACGGCACTTGCTTTTTTTATTCCTGCTAATGGTATTTCCAGCCATTGAGAAGCACCATTCAGATTCAATAATACGATGGTCACTTCACCGGTCTTTTCATCCAAATAAGCAGTAGCACATACTTCTTCATTATTTGTAACTGCCTTAATACGAGTTGTTTCTGTTGCATATTGAGCATAATGAGCCATAATATAACCATTCTTTGTGATTTCTCCTTCACCCGTCGGACTCCGTTTGTCCGTATCGCCCATCAAACCATAAAAGCGCTTCAAATACCAATATATATAAGCACTGCAATACCCCTCCATACACATGTGAATCTCTTTACCAAGATGGTTGAGACTGTATTGCCATTTCAGGAATTCCCATTTCGAAGAATCATCAGAATTCTCACCGTCATTAAAAAGATGTTCTGTCATCCACCATGTCTTTCCTTGAATACGTGAATACACACCACAGATGTAATCGTGGCGGTTCTTAACATATCCGCTACTCAAATCTGTAAACCCTTGATAGAGATGTCCGGCTAGAATATCCGTTTGAGCAAATGCTTCGGCGTTGTTGATAATAGGATCAGTATATTCAGGCTGCATACCACAAGCTTCCGGTGACATCAGCTTCACTCCTGTTTCCCGTATCCTTGCTCCGTATTGTTTTACAAAATCCACTACTTCAGAAGGAGTCCAGTACGTAAATTCCATATCCGGTTCGTTCTGGACGGAAATCGCATAGAGGTTCACCCCTTTTTCCTTCATAAATGTAACATAACGGATAAGATGGTTTGCATACGCTTCATAGTTTTCTTTTTTAAGGTGTTTCATTTCCTTTCCATTCACCGTGATTTTATCTGCAAGCGCATCTGTACAATCCCATGGACATGCAAAGATAATTGCTCCGTTAGCTTGTGCTGCCTTTGCTGCTTCTACATCTGCACTCCAATCTGATTCGTTGGGATAAATCATCAAGCGAAGGATAGAATATCCCAATCCGCCGACACCATACATTTTATCTAATTGTGGTGCAGAAATAAGATTGTCACCACACCAGATCTTCGGATTGTACATACCGCCAAATCCTACAACCGGCTGATATTTCACCGAAGGATCAATATTGAGCGTAACAGACTTGTACGCTGGAGCTTGTTCTACCAGCAAATCAACAGTTGTTTCATTAGTTTTATCGAATAAGTGAATGGTTTGCGTACGCTTTTTCATCGTACTGTTTGCCCCACAAGATACACGAACCTTCGTGTACTGTTTTTCCCCACTACTATTCCCACCTGATGTAGGAGTAACGCTTTTTACGATCTCTCCTTCACCGATAGTTATCTCCCAAGAAGTCTTCGCCCATTCCACCACAACATCCGTCTGACTTTCCCCAGTACTCACAGTAATGGATTTTTTAAGAAAGAGCGCATACGCGCCCTTTCCTTCATCCATTTCTTTTTTTTCATCTTCCCCTCCCGAACAAGCCCCCAAGAGGATATTCGCAAGAAAGAGCCAAAATAAAAATGTAATATTCTTCATATATAAATAGTCCTTTTAATCCAGAGAAGAGGATTATTTCAATCCGTCCACTATACCTTCATACATTTCATTACGGTTATAGTCCGATGTCCAAGGACACAGTTTATAACCTGTATTGGTCTCTGTAATACCCGATATAGAGATTCCGTATTGCTTGTCCGCAGGAATAAGTCTTCGATACTCCTGCATGATAAAAGCCATATAAGAAGCAGCGGCAGCTCTATCTTCTTCTGTTAATTTATTAATCGCAATAAAGTTGCCATCCAGTTCTTCAACCATCATGCTAAGATCGGATACCCGTATAAGTTTACCAGTCTTACCTAGTTTATCAAACAGATTGGTGATCATCGTTTTATTGCCTTCCTGGAAAACAACATCTTTGGAATAAATTGCATTGAGAAGAATATTGTACCCGTCAATTTTGGTAACGTTGTCTTCTTCCCAAGCATTAACTAAAGATATGAGCTCATCAGCCATATTCCCCATTTCATCATATTGACCAAATGTGTTGCTGACAAAAAGCTCAAGATCTACATTGGCATTCTTCACTGTATCACGGGCAATCTTCACGGCGGTACGTGCATAGTCTACTTCACCCAAATATTCCCCCCAGTTAAATGTATTATCATTAACAGTCTTATCCAAAGGATTACCAATTATATTCCAAGCTTTTACACTCTTCGTTTCATTCACACCTGCATACACCATACCACCAATCCATTTTTCCATTTCTTTAGTGAAGATTTCCTTTTTCTCTTCTGGAGTCTTTTCGATATGTTGCGGCTTGGCTTCCCATGTAAAAATCAAATTATCGATGTATGCTGTCCAGTTGCCAGAACTGGAACCGATCGCAAATGTTATTTCATTGAGGTCTTTCATTGCATTGGGTATCTCAATTGTAGTAGCTGGAACCGCTTCACCCAAAGCAGTGTAAGTACCTTCCTTCACAAAGGTCACAAATACACCATCACGTTTCCAAGTATCATTCTCTGCGTAACCGTAAGCAGCTGCATTTTGATTGAGATTTAATAACTGACCATTAATTTTCACGTACATTCCATAACCATACATCCCTTTTAAAAGGCGCATATCCATTGACATGCCAGTATAATCTCCAAGAGTCTTGCCTTCAGCTAACTTAACTGTAAATTCCGGGAAGTAATGTGAAGCCTGATCTATGTAAAGTACATGACCAGTCTCTCCAGCTGGATCTTCTACTACAGTAGCTGTACCGCTATTGGGAGCACCAGCTCCAGCAACCATAGGATACACTGTATTCAGATTATCCCCTTCAAAATTGATAACCGTAGTACCTTTTCCGGATACTTCATAGTCCATAGAAATATTATCCAGATAAAATTGTGCACTAGTGGATGCAGAACCTATCGCTAAATCAAATTCTGTCAGACTTCCTAAACTTTCGGGTACTACCAATCCGGGAGCGGTATCATCTTTCAGATTAATTGTTCCTTCACGTTTCCATTTGTCACCTCCGTCACAGAAACCATCTCCATTTTTTCCTACATTAAACTCCGTTCCATTGATCAAGACTCGTAAACCTTGTCCCCAAATCCCATCAGTTCCTACAAAACGCAAATCTATATTCAATCTAACGTAGTCTCCGAGTTTTCTTCCTGCAGGCAAAACTACGTGAAATTTAGGATAGGAATAAGCAGCTTTCACATCATTTGTTCCCACATGTAAAACATGACCGCTTTCACCGGCAGGGTCTTCCTCAACTGTAGCCGAGCTATTACCTGTCATCGGATAAGTCGTACCGATAGCATCATTTTCGAAATTAAACAACTTAGTCGTTCCTTTTTGTACTTCTACCGGAATATCTATCGGCTCGATAAGCTTATTATAATATGCGGCACGCTGTCCTTGGTTTGAACAAAGTACCCCTCCATAAAGAGTCACGCCAGCCTCCGCTGCTACATCGGCAGCCGTTTGCATGCCACCAAAATTGTAAGTACCGTCCTCCTTTAGTGTATTTAGCGGATCGTAAGAACCGTTCATATCCACTGCATCAAAATTGGTAAACACTGTACTGAATGCAATTTCTTTCTTTACAAATTCGCTTCCCGGTACATTTACAGCCAACTGAAAAGGTGTACCACTACGGTCAATATACGACTTCAGCAGGTCAAATTGAGCTAAATATTCGTTGATAGCTGCATTCTGTGGTTTTTCTACTTGAAGTTGGCAATCATATTCGTCTGTACACGACATTATCGACGCAGCGATCAGTGTAAAAGCAATTATCTTGTTATTGATGTATTTCATATACTCTTGATTTTAACGTTCATATCAAAACATCATTTTCTCACTACTTCGAGTGACTTGCCACCATACACATTACGTGTACGTAACACCAAAGTGTCTTTTGTTGCAAGCTGAATGTTATTGTCTGTCAAATTGACTGTATAGTCAAGATAAATGGCATTCCTGTCTTTTCCACCAAGACTATTTTTCTCACCTTTGCTGACAAACTTGCCACTACCGCTTACCACTACATTCTGCGAACCAGAGTGTACAGTGCACGAACCATCTTCTGCAAATGACAAACGAACAGTATAGCTAATATCCTTACCACTTTCATCTTTGGTTTTCAGTGTCAAAAGATTGTCTTTCATACTTTTAGTAGAAATATTCACAACTTCATCATTTTCCACAAACTGTTCATGGCGAATAATATCTTTTGATGTGCCTGCTACAGTAGCATGATCAATGCCACGACGCAAGTACTCTCCGTGCCAGGGATTCACATACTTCACTGCATACAAGACAAAGTTCTGCGGCAATATGCTCCAATCACCGGCATTAGTTAACACCGGATTTTCAACAACCGGCTTCCCTTGCAAAATAGAGTCCGCCCCCTGAACATTAGTCATCAACAAAGGAATGACATAATTCTCACTGATCGATTTTTCATCAGCAAAAAAATCATCCGTCAACTGCACTTCTACTCCCGCCATTATTTGCCCTTTAGGAATCGCAATTCGATCGGAAGCCAACGTGTAGTAAGAAGCCGGCATAGGGACAAGAGGCTGATCTGTATCTTTAAAATAAAGATTGTCACACAAGGACTCATCCACTTTAAAGTTTATCACCACATTGTTTCTATTAGTATATCCTCCACCCCAAGCAGCTTTTATTACCATCTTATGCTGATTGTCAAGAGTATTATCCACAAATTCACTCTCACCAAGCTCTATGGTACGAAGTCCGTATTGGTTGGCAAAATATACTGTCTGGTAATCGAAATCAGGAAATTCATTGTCACTACTTTCGCATGACGTCCAAGTAAGGATCAATAAAACCAGTCCGATATATGCTAAGTTCTTTTTCATAACGTACTTTTAATTAAATATAATTCTATAATTATTTCCACCCTCTATTTTGTACAAGGTTGCTGAACTTAAGTATTTCAGAATTTGGAATCGGGCAATAATACATGTAATCTTCATAATTACGTTCTTCGACAACGAATTCATTAAAAGAATGCCCATCTCTGTCCCAGTCGATACCACGTACCGGCTCGTTCAAGTTTTCTTTCCAACGACGTATATCCCAGAAACGGAAACCTTCAAAACAGAGTTCCAGACGACGTTCATTACGGATAAGATTAGCCATTTTGTCTCTATCGCCCGCACATTGTTCCAGATAAGGATCAGAAGTACCGCCTATACCAGCACGCTTACGAATAGCCTTGATTACATCATAAGCCGAATAACCATTTCCATTATCTCCTTTAGGTCCCCACGCTTCATTAGCCGCTTCAGCATAAGCCAAATACATCTCTGTATAACGAATACGTGGAATATAATGCTGCTGATTCGTAACCGATCCGAGCGCACGATTTACATCCATACGCAGTCTTTTCTTCATATAATAACCGGTACGTGTAGATCTCTGCTCTTTCACATCTATACCGTCATCAGTGCCCGATTTGCGCCCTGTATATATAGGTACATCGCCTACTCCAGCTATACTTCCGTTATAGATAATATATTTTGCCAAACGAGGATCACGTCCATTATAAGGATTATTCTTATCATAGTTACTGTTAACAATGTCCGAGATAGGATACCCATTAGCCATAGGGAACGCATCAACAAGGTTTTGTGACGGATTCATATTGCCACTACCATTCAAAGAAGGCGGAAAGTTATTTGCCTCCTGTGAATTGGCAGCCTCACTATTACTAACATTTTCACGCCAAATAATCTCTTTAGGATTAATGCCTTTTTGCAAGTTCTCTACTACCTCTTTTGAATAATATTCCACTCCTTTATCATCCAATCCGCCCAATCCTCCATTGTAGTTGAGTACAACGGCAGCCGCATTAGCAGCATCGGCCCATGAAGCAGGATTAGAGGCATCCTGAAAAGCCGGACTAGCAGCCAAAAGAGCTGTACGAACACGATAAGCACGTGCAATCAGACCATTGAATAACTGACGGGACTTCTCTCCCATTACAGTATTATATTTACCTTTATCCTGAGTAATACTCTGAAAATCGGCAGGTACCTCATTCACATCATTATACTCCCAAGGAAGTAATTCTTCGGCTTTTTCCAAGTCACTATATATCTGCTGTACACAATCAGCAAACGAAGCACGAGGTAAATTAAGGTCCGAGTTTATAGTAAGATACTCTGTCAAACGAGGTACACCGAGCAATTCTCCGTTTTCTCCAAATCCAGCATGTGCACGAAGCAAATAGTATAAAAACATACCGCGAAGTCCATAAGCTTCCCCCTTGGTACGACGAGCAAACAATTGTGCTTTCTCTGCATCATCCGACCACCTTACCTTATCCACATTTTCCAGGAAAAGATTGATATACTGGATAGAACTGAACGAATTGGTCCATTGATTGATAGGCGTCCATAACCGGGAAGTCCAACCACCGGTAGCCATCGTGAGAAATGCATTGTTCTTCTGATTAATGACAGCATCATCTGTTGCATATTCACTATTATCATAGTATCCCGGAACGCAACGGTACACATTCACCAGGAAGCCTTGTGCATATTGAGCATCGTCGTACATCTGTTCCACATCCTTGAAGTTCTCGATGGCCGGCTCGAAAAGGTCATCGCAACTATTCAGCATCAAGGCAGCAGCTACCAAAAATATTATTTTCTTTTTCATATTATGTACTATCTTTTTTAGTTAGATTTAGAATGCGGCCTTAAAGCCTAGATAGAAATTCCGGTATTGGGGAGCCCCCAAACTCATCTCCATATACTCACGTTCTTTTGCTATTGTAAGTAAGTTGCTTCCACCACAATACAAGCTAAGTCCACGTATGAAAGTTCCGTTGAAAGTATCTGTAGGAAAATCATAAGTAAGCTGCACATTACTCAAACGGAAAACATTATTCTTGTACATCCAGAAAGTAGAATTACGGAAGTTATTATCACCATTGCTGGTAGAAAGACGAGGATAAGTAGCTGTTTCTTTCGTTTCTTCAGTCCAACGTCCCATAACGATTTCTGAGAACTTGCTCGTACCTCTGTTCCAGTAATAAGAATTATTTTTAAAAGCCACCGCACCGGTTTGTCCCGATCCCATTGCAAAAAGAGTAAAGTTCTTGTATTTCAATGTCAAATTCAAACCAAAAGTAAATGGTGATGTAGACCACCCGCCTGCACCCAGATCAATCTGGTCATCACTATTGATTACACCATCACCATTGATATCCTTATACTTCAGGTCACCGGGACGAACTGTGCCGAATGTCTGCTTGGCATGTTTCTCGATATCAGCCTGATCTTGAAAGAAACCTTCGCAAACATATCCATAAGTTGCATCAAGTGCACGACCCTGGCGCAACAAATAAGACTCATTCGCCACTTCATCACGAATAGAAGCTTTTGAAGAAAATACCATTCCATTAAACCCGAGAGTCACGTCGAAATCACCTATCTTTTTATTTGCACTTAGTGAAAAATCAAAACCAGTACGTTTGTCTTCATTATAATTGATCCAAGGTAAAAATGAAAGATCTGTACCTAAATCGAAAAACGAAGGATAAATAGTAGAAGCACCTTGAGTTAGAAGTCCACTAGTCTTCTGAGTAAAATAGTTCGCATTAATTCTCAACAGTCTATTGAATAAAGTGGCGTCTATACCTGCACGAACTTCCTCACGAGTGATAAAGTCAAGATTCGGATTGTCACCTCGTTTTGAACCGGTCGTATTACCACCCACCGTTCCGTCATACCATTGAAACCAACCGCCTTTGTCAGAAAAATAGCCCTTATACATATAGTAATCAGAAATATCAAGATCCTGATGCAACTTGGCATAAGAAGCCGTAATCTTCAGATCGTCCACAAAGCCTACACTTTCCATAAACTTCTCTTTACTAAGTCTCCATCCCAAAGTGACCGATGGAGAAAAAGCGTTGCGATTTCCTTCCGGCAGCTTGGCTGAATGTACCAAAGCACCACTAAAGTCTGCATAATATTTATGATCGTAATTATAAGAAGCACGCAATCCCAGATTTACGTTGCTGGTACGATGATAATCACTACTCTCATGACCTTCATCAGCCGAACTTTGTGTCTGATATCCCCATCCCAACAAGGTCGCAGATACATTATGGAATGTCTTAAATGTACGGTTATAATCAAACTGTGCACTGAAAGTCATGGTCTGGTCGTAAGTCGATTTACCTACATATTCGTTAGTTGATTTTGTATCATCATTGAATTTGGTAAGTCCGATAATCATATCCTTACCATTCACATTAGACCATTTAGGCTCATAAATAGCATACTTTTCAGCATAAGCTTCTGAATAATAAGAAGTGTAATCTACGCTATAAGCAGTTTTGAAAGATAAGCCCTTTAACAAGCCTCCAAGATCCGCCATCACAGCCACATCAAACATAAATCTACGTGCTTTTTCCTTCGTATATCCAGCAGCAAGCAATTCGGAAAACGGGTTTGTCGTGTCTGCCGAAGTACCTCCTAACAGATACTTACCGTCTATAAGATGATTGCTGTTGGTTATATATTCCTGTATATATGCAACATTAGGATCCATCATATCAATGGGTAATAATGGTGCAAACCAGTTGGGGCGCAATGTAGAAGCCGCTCCCCAAAAGTCACCACGGCCTTGATAACTATTGTCAAAGATAATAGCAGCATTAGTAGTTGCCTTAAGCCATGGAGCCAGTGTCATATCCACATTACCACGTACATTAAAACTCATATCATAAGCTTTCTTTGACTCACCGTATTTCAACAGGCTATTAGCATAATTCATACCGAAGTTCAAGTAATAATGAGTCTTTTCATTACCTCCATATACTTCACCCGTAACATCTGAATTAGTATAGAACTTTTTCAAATAATCTGAACTATAAAAGTCTATGTCCGGATAACGATAAGGATTAGTACCCATTGCTGTGTTATAAATAGTACCGGCATCATACCTTTCTGCTATACCGTCATTACGACAAGCTTCATTGTACATGGTCATATAACAATCTGCATCCAAGTACTTAGGATAAGCCTTCGGGACATTCACCCCTACATTGGCACGAACATCGATATGCATGGGTGAATCTTTGCCTCGCTTGGTAGTGATAAGAATTACTCCTTTCGCGGCACGGCTACCATAGAGTACCACAGCTGCCGCATCTTTCAGCATAGATATACTTTCCACTTCCGAAGCCTTTACACTTGATGCACTACGAGGCACACCGTCTACCAGTACCAACGGTCCTTGTCCCCAAAGGGATGATCCATTGTAACCACCGACAAAACTTTCAAGGCCCACAAGGCTATTATTGTTAGCAGTCTTCTTTGTCAGCTCTGACGTGTTGACAGTAGAAATGGCATGAGTCAAATCTTCCTGAGCAACTTTGCCGAAAGCCACATTCACTAAGCTGTCCTTGCTTTCCTCCTGTGCCTGCACACCTGTCATGCTAAGCAATGACATGGCAAAAACAGTACAGCCGATATATATAAACTTTCTATTCATATTTCGCGTCATTATTAGTTAATACGTCATGATTACCATCCCGGATTCTGGCCAAAGCCTTCATACAAGTAAACATCTGCTTTGGGTAATGGCAGCCAATAGTGTCTGTCGGTATACTTTCTCTCCACCAGTACCACTTCTTTCAAGTTCATGATTTCATTCTCCTCCGGATGCTCTTTGTTATAGCTTGCGGTAGGTACACGGTCAAACTCAATCTTTGTCTTCAAGGTATAAGGACTCTTATCAAGAAGCATCCAACGACGAAGATCCATAAAGCGAAAGCCCTCAAAAGCAAGTTCTACGGCACGCTCGCGGCGAATCTCACCAAGAAAGTCTGTCGTATTTCCAGTAAATCGATCAAGTACGTGAGCCACACCGGCACGATCACGAATCTCATTGATAGCATCTTCAGCCGTCATATAGAAGCTAGAAGCTTTACTTTGCGGAGAGCCATAACCTACAGCCGTTGCCTCCGAGTACATCAGATAAACATCTGCTAAACGCATCAAACTTAAAACAGCGTAGTGAGCACCTCTGACGTTAGCATTATTCACTATTTTTAGACAGAGCTTACTATTCATATAACCTGTAAAACACCCTTTCTGTGGATCTTTCTCTTCACTGTCCGCTCCATTCGTATACAACTGGCAATATTGTCCGTTTCCAGTTTCTCCACACCATTCACCGTCAAATATGATGTCTTTATAAAAACGCGGATCACGATTTTTCCAAGGATACTTAGGATCATATCCTGATTCTGCATCGGCTTTTGTCATATCTTTGATCGGATAGCCATTAGCCATACCAAAATAATTTACATAATTAGCAGTCGGATAACATTTAATACCAGCATTGATATGAGAACGCGGACGAAAATCCGTATTCATGTTATAGTTCCAACGACCATCATACTGCACTAAATTTTCGCGGAAGATAGCTTCTTTCACCCCATTAAGCTTACCGCCGGAATTGTATACGACAAACAGGTCGTTATAATTTTCCATATCTGCTAATTCATAGCGTTTAGTATCCTCAACAATCTTCAAAGCTTCGCCAAAAGCTTCAGCTGCACGCTTACAACGTCCCGCATCATACTCTTTGTCACCTCCAGAAGCCCAGTTCATTAGCGGACTACCCGCCCAAAGCAACGTCTTCCCTTTATAGGCCAAAGCCATAATTTTATTAATACGAGTATCATTCAAACCAAGAGTAGCTCTACCAGCTGTGGTTTGATCCCAGTCAACGGGAAGCAAAGGAATAGCATGGTCAAAATCAGCCACACATTTTTCAGCACACTCTTGCCAGGTAAGTCTGGATAATGCAGGAGCAACATCCGGCGGTAATACTTGGTCAACATAAGGCATTCCACCCCACCATTCCATCAACATAAAATGAAACCATCCACGGAAAAAATAAAGTTGTCCTTCAATAAGATTACGTTCTTCTTCTGTAGCACTTACCAAATTACCAAGATTAGCTATACCAATGTTAGCCTTACGGATACCATACCAGCAAAGTTTCCACAGATTACCCTTATCACTGCGTTCCTGTGAATTAGCCTTTCCACCACGTATAGAAGAAGGATAAGAATAATAACAGGTAGTCCATCCCCAGAAATCACCATAGTCAATATTACGGGCAAAGAGGCGAAGCTCCTGTGGCTCCCAATAATCTTCCTCACCAAAATTAAAACTAGTATGATACTCACTGTTTGATACAACAGGTATACAGTTATAGAGTTCCTCGGTAAATCCCTGGAAATTCTTGAAATTCTTATATGGATCATTCTCTTCAATGTCACTATATGGAGATTTGTCCAAATAGTCAGTACAAGAAGTAGCTCCCAACATACCGGCCAAAGTGATGACCGACGTAAGGAATATTTTATTAATATACTTATTCATAGTCTTTACTTAGTATTTATAAAGTAATGTCGATACCAAGATTGAAACGGCGCATTGTCGGATAAGCACCATCAGAAGAACTATATCCGGTATTAGATTCGCGATCATCCGGCATTTTAGTCCACATATAAAGATTATCACCGTTCAGATATATACGGCAGTTTTTGATCCCCATCTTCTTCAACCAGTTTGATTTTTGGAAAGTATAGGACAATTCAACGTTTTTCAAACGCAAATAAGAACCATCGTACCAATATCTAGTGCCTGATGCTGCTTGATCAATAGTGGTCCCCCAACGCGGTGCGGGCAGAGTAGCACTCCCATCGGGAGTCCAATAATCACCTTCAGCATAAGCTACATGGGCAGTGCTACGGAACGTCGGGAAATTGACTTCACGAGTCACATTGTTTACTCCATAGAACTGTGCAAAAATGCTAAATCCCTTCCATTCAGCTCCAATTGAAGCGTTGTAAGTATTCTGAGGCATCGTAGAATACTGATAGGGAGCACGGTCATCAGCATCAATTACACCGTCGCCATTAAAATCGACAATGTTATAATCCCCAGGAAGTTTTGCATCATTACCCGTTGTCCAAACCGGACTTCCAATCACGTCATCCCATGTAGCAAGATTACCATGATCAATATAAGAATATACCTGATTAATGGCATGTCCCGCCCCTTTCTGGTAATCAGGTTTCAAAGGTGCATCATCACGGAATTTCACTTTGTTGACGGCATGAGTCATGCTAGTATTGAGCCAAGCACGAATACCATTATTAAAAGTATGGTTCAATCTCAACTCCAACTCATAACCATGACTGCTCACTTTACCGAGATTAGCATAAGGAGCATCAGTTCCAAAATAAGAAGCTATCGCTCTATCGCTTCCCTTCACCAAAATATCAGTACGAGTGTCATTGAATATATCCACCGAACCGGCAACCGCCCCTCCTAAAAAAGCATAATCAATACCTAAATTTCTCTTTTCTACAGTTTCCCATGAGATATTAGGATTCCCCAGTCGACTGATTGTGTAGTAAGTATAAGGAGTATTAGCAGGCTTAATATTACCCATTAGTGTGTTACCTCCATAATCCAACTGATTTTTATATAAGAAACGACCATCTGTAAATCTTTGCCAAGGCTGAACCACCGCATCATCTCCCACTCTACCCCAAGAAGCTCGTAACTTCAACATATCGAGAAATTTCAGATTGTTCTTAACAATTTTTTCCTCGCTAATCATCCATCCTAATGAAAAAGAAGGAAAAAAAGCAAAACGGTAATCAGGACCGAACTTCTCTGAACCATTATAGGCACCATTAGTTTCGAAGAAGTAGCGCATAGCATAATTATAAGTTAAACGAAACACCCAATCTTCACGATAAATAGGGAACACACTGCCCGACGCTTCTTTCAAACGACTGAAAAGAGCAAGAGCAGTCACTTCATGTTTACCGAAATTTCGTGCATAATCCATTTGCATGGAATAATAAAGCTTACGATAAGTAGCACCAGTATTCACGCTACCAGCCTGATGTTCCCAATAGATAGGATTGATAATAGCATCCAAACCGGTACCAAGCTCCGGTTGTTCCAAAATAATTTCTCCAGTATCAGGTCTAACCCACATACGCTGAGAATTATGATACATATCATTGACACCACGTTTATTTTCAACAAATGTATAGTCCATTGAGAAATTAGCTTTGAATTTCAGCCCTTTGGTAAGCATATGCAAATCTTGCTCAAGGATAAAATCTGAAGTCATCTTTGTAGTCGTACGTTTCTCTGACCCTGCTACAGCCAGTTTGTATACGGAGTTAGGCACATCGGCATCACGAGGTTGATACCATCCCCACATACCGTTAGAATAAATCGGACGCATGGCATCAGGAGCACTTTTATAGGCTGCTGCCCAAAAAGTTGCATCTTGGTCATTATAGTCCCATGGTACGGTACGCTGAGCATTCGATCCAAATAGATTGGTAGAAAACTTTGTAGTTTTAGTCAATTGGAAATCCAAATTACTACGCACATTAATACGATTATAGCCAAAACCATAATCATAGCCACGACGGTTATCATATACTTTAAACAAGTCACCTTCACTTACAAAATCAGCCGCTGCAAAATAACTGACAATTTTTGTACCTCCAGAAACATTGACACTAGTATTGTAAGACATGGCTGTACTATTAAACAGTGCTTTCTCCCAATCAGTATTAGGATAACGATCCCATTCTTCCGCATTGGCAGGATGACGATACTTATCAATAATGGAAGTCGGAGTATAGTCATTCCAGCCATTAGGATTAAGACAAGCCTCGCGTTCAATAGAGTTATTCAACAGATAAAAAGTATCGTATGCATCATACTTCTCCGGTAGTTTGGATGCCACCTTTGCTGTTACATTAGCTTTGATTTGCACACTAGCTTTTCCTTCCTTACCACGTTTGGTAGTTATAAGAATTACACCATTGGCACCTTTCACACCATAAACAGCCGTAGCAGAGGCGTCTTTTAACACTGAAATATTCTCTACAGACGAGATATCTACCGAACTCATCTCACGTTCAATACCATCCACCAATATTAAAGGTTCACTATTATTCCACGAGCTCTGTGTACGAATGATAATCTGAGGATCTTCTGCACCAGGCATACCAGAAGAAGCAGAAGTAATAACTCCCGGCAAAGACCCTGTCAATGCTGAACCAAGACTAGTTACACCACCGGCACGCTCCAGCGTTTTGCCACTTGTCTGCGTGATAGCACCTACCACTGACGCTTTCTTCTGTTGTCCGTAACCTACAACTACTACTTCTTCCAGTTGTTTGGTATCATCTTCCAACGTCACTTTTATCAAACCTTTGGAAGCCACTTTTACTTCCTGTGGTTTCATTCCTACATACGAAACAATAAGGATAGACTTCTCACTGGGCACAGTCAATACAAAATTGCCATCTATATCTGAGATCGTACCTACTGAATTATTACCTTTTAAAGTTACCGAGGCTCCAATGATTGTCTCACCATTACTGTCAAGAACCGTTCCCCTCACCGTTATCCCTTTCTGTGCTGATGCTGTTACAAAACTAAACAACATAAGGAGAAACAGGTAAGGAATTTTTTGAATTTTCTTCGTTACATTTTTCATTACCATTAGTTTAAGATGTTAATTAACTACATTGTTTTCTAATCATCATTCTTTTTTTAATTGCATTAGCTATCATTATAAATACCACCCATAGTTGCTAGTATTAGATTTATATAAAAAAAATAATTATTTGCAAGTAGCGTATAATCCAATTGTAGTACCGGTAAATCCACCAGCCGTTGTAGTAGAGAGATAACTGGGATCTACATCTTTACAAAGCAGTTTCCAGCTTTTTTCACCATCAATAGAATAATAGAAATCGTAACCAATTCCTTGAGATACTAATTTCAAATATACTTCATTTGTATCTGCGTCTATTTCATCTGAAGCCAATGTCTGTTCCTTTTCACCGATTTGTTTCAGAGAAATATTTTTATTCTCACCCACTTTATTCAAGCAGAAGAAATATTGATGCGTCTCATCTTTAAACAATAACATTCCGGCTGTTTCCTTATCGTTAGAAGGATTGAACAACATACGGGTAGCACATTCAAATTTATGATGTTGTAACCGACGGCAGACAAATGCCGGAGTTTTCTTTTCCGTAGCGCTAATATCTGCACACTTCAAGGTCAGATATCCGGGCGTTTCCGTCAATGAATATAAATCGGAAGCAGAAGCTCTTAAAGTCATCCAGGTCATGTCAAGTATAGGAGAATCAAAGTTCTCTATTAACTCGAAATTACCATAAGTAACTGTCGTATCGCGTTTCGCACCTTCACGTTTTACAATCATAGGTACTAAATCATCGCCTTGTGTCATGTACGGGAATCCGTCTTCACTCCATTTCACCGGCATCATAAATGTTTCACGTCCCAAATTCTCAAACTGATTATTAATAGGGCGACAAGCCAGAAAAACAGCCCACCAATCTCCCTCTTTTGTTTGAATCAAGTCTGCATGACCAGCACAGGTTACCGAATTAGGACGGTCAGAATTCAAATGTCTTTGCGTCAGAATCGGATTGTTTTTCCATGGAAGAAACTTACCCATCGGAGAATCACCACGGAAAATCACTTCCGAGTGCCAGTTTCCCGTTCCACCTTCGGCGGACATCAAGAAGTACTTTCCATTTATTTTATATAAATGAGGGCCTTCTATCCAAATTGGTTTGTCTGCCGGTTGAGCTCCTTTGTTTACAAGAATTTTACGGGGACCGACCGTCTTATCTGTTTTCACATCAAACTCTTGTATACGTATAGTACGGTGTCCGCTATATTCAGGCTTATTATCCGGAGCCTCATCATTATTAACAATATATGCCTTACCATCTTCATCAAAAAAGAAAGAAGGATCAATACCTCCGACCTCCGGCAACATGACGGGTTCCGACCATTCACCAAACGGGTCTTGCGTCTTAACAAAGAAATTTCCGGCTCCTACATTGGTTGTTACCATATAATATGTCTTGTTATACGGATTATAAGAAATAGCCGGAGCAAAAATACCGCCACTCACTTTCTGTCCTTCCATATTCACTAATTGCGAAGCACGGTTCAACACATGCCCTATCTGTTTCCAATTCACCAAGTCCTTGCTGTGAAAAATAGGAACACCGGGGAAATAAGTGAATGTAGATGTTACTAGAAAATAATCACCTTTTCCATTTGTACAAACACTAGGATCAGAATACCATCCCGGCAAAATAGGATTATAGAAATAGTCTTCACCTGACAGAGGATTGGAAATATAGAAATCATCATTTCCTTTATAAGAAAAATAATCAAAGAGAGCCACAGATTTTCCAATAGCCGGTAATTGTTGTTCTTTCTTTGAGTTACATGACATCATTGTTATCCCCAACATAAATATGGAGAGCCGGACGATTGACATTAATTGTATTACCTGTGTATTCTTCATAATACCTCTTATTTTCTTTATAATCAAATATGAATTACTGATCTTTTTCTGCAAAGATATGCCAGCTTATAAAACTACAAACATAATTATGTTACGGGCTTCTTTTCCTAAATAACATCTTCATTTTCAATGTTACATCTATCTTTCCCCTTGTAGCACGCCCTAATAATTACACTGATTATAAGCACATTACAATCTTATTTTTTTTGAATAAAAGCTATTCAAATTCCCAATAATCCAGATTGAAAAGTTTGTTTCCTTTCTCTCCTTTAAAGCAGAAATAAAGATCATGTACACCCTTTGCATTCTTTATCCGGCATGACATCTGTTTATATATATCCAGTCCTCCTGTCGGTGATATACTGACACTGCCTATTACCGGACCTTCAGTGCTGTCCAGACGAATTTCTATCATTCCGCCTTTTTCAACACAAGCTGCGCTTACACTGAATTTCTTTGCTCCCTTCTTGCCAAAGTCGACACCACGCACACACAGATATTCATTATCATCAATATCGGTTATATACAAACCACCATTCTTATGATTTTCAGCTTTAAGACCATATCCCCAAGCCATCGTTTCAGCTTCCACTCTACGGTAAGGATTAAAGTTTTCAATCTGTTCCAGTTTCGTCTCCTGCCAATAAGGAACTTCCTTAATAGTTCCATCCGGATTATAATGCATTTTTGCAACAGAGACCGAACGGCGTTCCTTATGATCCAAAGTCTCCAAATGAAGCAAATCATAATTTAGGCCAAATACATAAGAGCTACCTTTATAATCGATAATTCCAGGATGATTTCCTCTACTCCGCTCTGTTGGACGCATAATATATCCTTTTGTACTCCATGGTCCGGTAGCTTTGTCGCTCATGGCATAGCCAATCCCTTCCGGGCAACAAGTTGAAGCGAAAGCCATGTAATAATGCCCGTTCCGTTTATACACCCACGGACCTTCCTGGTAATGTTCCGGTTTATTTTCCACTTGTACAATTTCCCCCGAATATGAAATCATATCCTCATTCAGTTTCACATAATAAACATTCGGATTGCCCCAATACATATACGCTTGTCCGTCATCATCAATAAATACGGTCGGGTCAATGTCATACCAATGCTCCTTCTGCCAAACCAACGGTTTGTTCAATGGGTCTTTAAAAGGACCGTAAGGAGAGTCGGAGACCAATACGCCAATACCATTACCATGAATCGGGCAATACATATAAAATTTGCCATTACGTTCGATGACTTGTTCTGCCCAGGCACCGTTATCACGTTTCACCCAATCAAAACTCTTCAGAGAAGCGACAGCTCCATGATCGGTCCAATTGACCATATCGGTGGAAGTATAAAGTAACCAGTCCAACATTTTGAATCCTTCGGCATCATCCTCATCATGAGTTGTATAAAGGAAAACGGTATCATTATATACCATCGGAGCCGGATCAGCGGTATATTTTGTTTGGATAATAGGATTTTGTGCAGTTCCTGAAGTGGCGGCAGTCATTGCCAACAAAAACGACACGCCTAAAAATTTTAAGTTTCTCATATTCTTTTATTTTAAATGGTTATTTGGTTATTAATACTCCACCATTGCAAGGAATAGCCAATTGCAATTCTTGTTTCTTTCCTATTTCTATTTGTTTTACGCTACCCTGCAATGCCTTATCATCACTAAACAGTCTCACCTTTTCCCCATTGGAGAACATCGGCAAATTAACTTTAAGTTTCAGTGTTTCCTTCTGCGCATTTACTCCGGCAATATACCATTTGTCTCCATGACGACGGGCAAGAATAACGTATTTACCAGGATAACCGTCAATGAAACGTACCTCATCCCAAGTCGTTGGAACCTCTTTCATAAAATCAATAGCCCATGCAGGAGCATCGGTCAGATTATTCGGTGCCAGAGCAAAATGCTGTACCGGACTCTGAAATAGAACCGCCGTAGCCAGTGCGTAGACATCTGATGTCACCCGCCGGCTTCCCCGTGGAGCATTATCCGCATTATAATATTTGTTCAATGCACTACCTCCAAAATCCATGCTACCCACAGTATTACGAATAAACGGGTGCAAAGTAGCATTAAAGGCCTCATTATCACAGCTGCCTTGAGAGAAATGAAGATTTTCACTAGCCAATACAGCCTCACTCGATGCGAAGTTAGGATACATACGTTCCCAGCCACGAGGCAAAGTACATCCATGGAAAATAACTAAAAGACCGTACTCGTTTGCATCCGACAAGATATCCTCATACAACTGCATAGTCATTTGCTTGTCACCTCCGAAAAAGTCAACTTTTATTCCACGGATACCAATGCTTTGCATCCATTTCATCTCCTTACGTCTGGCTATCGCATTATCCATAATACCTCTCGGAGTTTGCGGAGCATCATTCCAATACCCATTCGAATTATACCACAAATAAAGAGCTACCCCTTTGTTCTTCCCATATTTAGCCAATTCTTCAATTTTATCACGTCCTATTTGTTTATCCCACAAGGCATCCACCAACACAGATTGATACCCCATTGCTGCCGAAAAATCAATATACCGGAGTTGCTCTTTATAATTAGTACTTCCATCCATACCGATGATCCAACTCCATGAACCCCTGCCATACGTATACTCTCCTTTTGCCGGATAAAGCGGTTTTACAACATCAAAAGGAACCGTTGTCTCCACTATTGGAGCCAAAGTCTTGCCCACAGTAATAGTACGCCAAGGCGTCTCGCCCGGCAATGCTATCCCCGGAGAAACCGTACCATTCCCATTTGCTTCACCTTCTTGCGGAAATCCGATTGTATACGTTCCTCCTTTGTGTCCCAACAGACGGCTCGCACAATATCCACCATTTACTCCCGTTTCGGAAACAAGCACCCAACCGTTATCTCCATTACGGAACAGACAGGGAAATGTATATCCTTCTCCCCAGCCATTTTTGCCTGCGACATCATCTGCCGTATAAGACGTCTCATAACTTGGAGAAGTACGGGCAAATCCTCCCATCGGTTTGCTTTGCGGACAAAGGAAAGTGGTGGTTCCGTCAGGAAACGCAAATCCTGTGACTTCTTGCTTAACCACGCAACTTAGTGTCTCACCTTGCGGATACATCTTATATTTAAAAGCAACATCGTTATTACTTATGCGGAATATAACATCATAAATTGTTTTCCCTTGTTGCGTAAACGAAAATACAGCTTCATTGGCCACATAACGAACCTTGCTCTGCTTAATAGAAGCCAACTCGTATGTTTCATCTATTTTATTGGTTGAAACATTCTTCTCCAGCGACATCCCCGATGAGAAATCTCCTATATTTGCAATAATCCCCAATGGAGATGGCTTCAAAAAAAGAACATTGTCATAACTAACAGAATAAGAAGGTCTTCCATCCATATCTGCGACTGTTACTACCAACTTTCCATCAGGACTTGTTATCTGTTTATTTTCTGCACTTGCAACACTACTACCCAATAGCATAGCCATTACTATAAAAAACTTCATCATATTTCTACTTTTTAGATTCTTTTCTACTGACATAATCACACATTTTATTACAATCAAAACTCTACAGAAATCGCTTTCCCATTATAATCGACGTTTTTTTGAGTCCCGTCCTGAAGGGTTACAGTAAACTTACGGTTCTTCAACATTCCCTCATACGCACCTTTTCTTGCCCCTATCGTCAATTTACGAGATATATTATTCCAAGAGATTGGAATTTCCGCATAAGCTCCTTTTTCGTAATTGTAATTATCAAATTCATCTTCATATAAAATGAAGTTTCCATTCGCACCCGCATACACCTTCAATTCAAGATGATCCCACGGTTTTTCAGTTGCATACTGAACTTGTGGACCGACAGGAATAATACTACCCGCTTTTACATACAATGGAATAACATCAAGTGTAGTCTCTTTGGTAATTTCCTTTCCGCCTTCATGTTTCTCGTTTGTCCAGAAATCATACCATAGCGTTCCTGCCGGTAAGTATATGTTAGTAGATTTCGTTTCCATGAAATCCACAGCAGCGTCAGTTTTTGTTTTTTTCGCTCCATCTCTGTTCCATCCTTCTTCTTCGGAAACTTTTACCACAGCTTCCGGTGTATATTGTGCATGAGTAATCGGAGCCACAAGGATCGATTTTCCAAACATATATTCGTCATTGATATCCCACACCTTTCTGTCATCTACAAAATCCATCATCAAAGCGCGCATAAAACTCGATTGACGATTGCTTACCTCCCAAGAAGTAGAATAAATATAAGGCAACAGAGAGTAACGTAAACCTATCATCTTCTCGATAGCATCATATACAGACTCGCCTTTCTTTCCGAACTTATAGATTTCCCTATAAACATCCGTCCCGTGCGAACGCATCATCGGATTGAACGTTCCAAACTGCAACCAACGCACATAAAGCTCCTGATACAATGGATTTTTTGAAGCACTATCATCATTCCAGCTTTTATTATAATGTCCTGCAAAAAAGCCACCAATATCACTATTCCAGTGAGGCATACCACACAAAGAGAAGTTTAATCCGGCAGGAATCTGATTTCTAAAACTCTCCCATGTGGAAGCGACATCACCACTCCATACATTTGTACCATAACGTTGCTGCCCCAAGAATCCCGAACGGGTTAAAATAAACACGCGTTTGTCCAAAGTCACTGCACGCTGATGGTCGTAAACCCCTCCGACAGTCATCAACGGATAAGCATTGCGCACCTTACGGAACGAGCCCAGATAGGTTTTGGTATCCATATCCTCCGGCTTCCAGTCCAAATGGTCGGGTTCGGTAGAGTCCATCCACCAGGCATCCATTCCCAGTTTGAAAATTCCATCATTCAGATATTTCCAATAAATATCACGCGCTTCGGGATTGTAAGCATCATACACTCTTACACCGGAAGGATATTCCATGTTGGGGGGCCATGACTCCAATCCCGATTGCGGCCAGGTAGTGAAGTTAAACAACATCCCTTTTTCATCCAATTCTCTATAAGGTTTGGTCATCGGTCCGAATGACGACCAGATAGATATAGCCATGTGTGCGTTCATCGCATGGACATCCTCAATCATCTTTTGAGGATGATTGAAAGTCGGATTCTGAAAATCCATCGCATTCCACAAATAGTTATGCCCCCAATATTGCCAGTCCTGAATAATACCATCCAAGGGAACACCCAATTCACGATATTTACGAACAACGTCTACCACTTCCTCCTGGCTCTTATATCTTTCTTTACTTTGCCAGTAACCATAAGTCCACAAAGGAAACATCGGTGCTTGCCCGGTCAAGCTGCGTACTTGTGCTATTACACCATCGGCATCCTTCCCATACATGAAATAATAGTCTACACAGTCACCTACTTCAGAACGGAAAGATGTTTCAACTTCGCTGTCCGTAAAAAGAGTCGGCGAATAGTTATCCCAAAACACACCATATCCTTTAGTAGACTGGAAGAAAGGTGACACATCTTCAACATTTCCCTGTATCAGATTTTTAGTCATGTTCCGCTGAATCATCTTTCCATTTTGCAATTGTCCCAAACCATAAATGGCTTCCTCCTTATCTAATATAAAAGGTTGATAAACCTGATAAGTTTTTGTCCCGGCATCATCGAAATCGATAAACTGCATACCGGATTTCTCTGCCAATAATGATTTGCCATCCTTTGAGAAATAAGAAACAATTCCCGTCCCGGTGTCCACACTGACACTTAGTTCACTGGTGTTCAATACAATCTTATTATCTTGTATATCAGCTTTAAAACTCACCTTTTCAGGTTTGGCAATTACAGAAAGACTCTGTTTTTCATAGGCAACACCTTCCGGTGACTTTATTACTCTCGCCACAGCAGGCGCAAAGAATTGTACTTCTATATCCACTGCATTTACAGTGGTTTTGATACCGGACGATGTTTTCTGATAGTTCTGTGCGAATAAGATATTTGTGCTGAAGCATAAACATATACCCCAAAATAGATGATGTATTTTCATAATTATAGAATGATAAGGTTTCTAATTAATAACCAACAGATGTTGCATACAGTCCAATCATTGCTCCTGTAAAGCCACCAGCCTCATTAGTAGAAAGAATATCGCCGGAAACGGTTCCTCCTAAATTTAGGAAACTCTTGCCATCAATCGAATAATTAAAACGATAATCATCTCCATTAGCTGTTACTTGCAGTGTCACAGGTTTCTCTGTTTCTATCTTCACCTCACCTAGGACACTCGCTTGTCCTTTCTCGGTTCTTTGCAGTATCAGGTAATAGTCTTTCCCCTTTTTAGTGATACCGAAAACATAGTGATATCTTTCATTTTGATAACATGTTATACCGGCAAAATCTTTCTCATTTTTCGGTTTATACTCCATGGTTGCTGCCGCTGTAAATTGATTATGCTGCTGACGGTAGAACAAGGTAGAAGTAGGTTTCACTTCATTGATATTTGAGGTAAAAGGGATGATCCGCAACCCTTTATCGGTCATCTCAACGAAATCTTCACGAGGACCTCTAAGACCGATCCATCTAAGGTCTAATGTCTTATCGGAGAAATCATCCTTAAAGACAAAGTTGCCACTAGGCAAATAACCGTTTTTCCCTGTTTGGTTCTCAACTCCCGAAGGCATCTCCAATGTAGGTTTCATAGGGATAAGCCCATTCTCGAAAACAGGAAATGTTCCGCTCCAGTCCACCGGAAGAATAAAAGTTTCGCGTCCGGTATTCACTCTGTTCTTCTCATTGGGGCGTATTCCTAAAAATACACCATAATATTTTCCGTCGGGTCCCTCCACTAAGTCTGCATGACCAGCCCAGTCCACTTTATCCGACCGATTTGCAGGAAAATAACGTTGAGTCAAAATAGGATTATTATTTGCCGGGAGATAAGGTCCTTTCGGATGATCACTTACAAAAATGACTTCGCTATGCCAGCCTCCGGTTCCTCCTTCCGCACACATTAAATAATAACGTCCATCTTTCTTATAGATATGAGGAGCTTCAATCCATATCGGCTTTTCTTCTATATTGACGCCACCGTTTACGATGATCCGGTCCGTTCCCGGAACCACTTTATCATTCTCCACATCATAATCCCATATTTTTATGACACGGTGTCCCGAATAACGTTCTTCTCCCTGAGCAGGAGCATCATTATGTACCACGTATGCCTTGCCATTATCATCAAAGAAAAGAGAAGGATCAATGCCTTCAAATTGAAGTTTGATCGGATCACTCCAGCCATTCTCCGGATTCTTCGTCTTTACCACCATATTTCCAAAGCCGCCGGAAAATTGAGTGGTTATCATATAAAACGTATCATTATGGGGATTATATCTTATAGCAGGAGCATATACACCAGCACTAATACCACAATCTTCAACCTTTAATTGTGACGTTCTGTCCAGCACATGACCGATTTGTTTCCAGTTGACCAGATCATTAGAATGGAAAATAGGTACCCCGGGAAACATAGCAAAAGATGAGCACACTAAATAATAATCATTCCCTTTCCGCGTTATACTCGGATCGGGATAGCAACCCTGCAAAATAGGATTATAGAACTCACCTGGCTTTAAAGAATTGTTTTGATAAATAGCATCCTCCCCCTGATAAATAAATTGCGTAAAGACAGGAGCATTTTTTGTTATTTTACCCTTGCCACTCACCTCCATATTAAAAAACAGCATAATAAATACGACAAGCCCCACGGATTGCCAGCCCGACAAAATCAATTTTAATGTTCTCATATTATCACTTTTTATTTTCTATAATTTTCTGTTCTATAGTAGTGTTTGCAAATGTATCGATTCGGTTTTATCATATATGTACAATCATGATACAGGCATCTATATACAGGTTACATTTATCACAGACATGTAACATGATTCTTTTCTGATGTAACAAAAAGCCTCAAAACAGAAAAATGGTAAGATAAATAACTACATTACCTATTATTTCAGCACTTTTATTCCCCATCATGTAAAAGACTGAATATCAAATATTAGCAAATATTCATTTTCCTTTAAAGGAAAGCCCCCGTTGGTTTAAAAGAAACGGAGGCTTGGTTTAAAAGAAACGACCCGTTCCTTTTAAAGGAACAAGGTCGTTCTTTCTTTATTCATTCAATAAATAAATCCGGATTGTCTATCTGTAAAAATAAACAAAATTCCAAAGCGGTATTACTGTACGTTCATTACAATCGTTTTCAACTTATTTCTATCAGAAGTTCCTCCATACAGTAATTCATAAGTACCTTCCAACGGACGCATCGTATTCGACTCTGCATCAAACCATTCAAAGTTCTCACCGGTAAGAGGAATAGCTACTGATTCAGTTTTCCCTGCCGGAATATGAACGCGTTTGAAAGCACGCAAAGTATAACGGGGACCTTCCTTATCACCCGGACGTCTCAAATAAACCTGAACCACCTCTTCTCCATCACGTTGCCCGACATTGCTTACCGGAATAGTCAATACTACATTTTCACCTTTCGCGATTGTATTCTTGCTCAATTTAGCTTCTCCATAAGTAAACGTAGTATAACTCAACCCATGACCGAATGGGAAAAGTGGTTGCTGTTGCATATATCGATAGGTACGCCCCTTCATAGAATAGTCTTCAAAGTCCGGCAATTGATTCACATCCTTATAGAAAGTGACCGGCAGGCGTCCACCGGGATTATACTCTCCCCAAAGAGCATCAACGATAGCTGTACCACCCGCCTGTCCCGGATACCATGCCTGCAGAATCGCTTCACAAGTAGTCGTTTCGGGCACTAGTCCGATAGCTGAACCGGAATAATTGATAAAGACAACCTTTTTACCAGCCTTCTTCAAAGCTTTCAACAAATCACGTTGAACGTCCGGAAGTTCAATATCCGTACGGTCACCACCCTTAAATCCGGGAACTTCTACCGGCATTTCCTCACCTTCCAGACTTGGAGAAATTCCACCAGCAAAAAGAATCACATCAGCATCCATTACTCTCTTCACTGCGAAGTTCAAGTCGATCCCGACCTCTTTGCCCAAATCAAAATCAAGTGTAGCCCTTTCATTCCGTTGTTTGAATAAAATCTCGATATGATACTCTTTTCCAGCTTTCGCCTGTAACGTATAGAGGTTCGTCGGATTCTTAACATATATTTTCTGAGCCACTTGCTCACCATTTATAATAAGAGTCACTTCACCATCCAGTTGGAAACGGAAAGCAACATCACCGGACTGCGAAGGACGAAAGACAGATTCATAACGAGCCGAGAAATTAGTAATTTCCACACCAGGCGCAAACGTAGTAGCCCCTGTTGTTGCAAAATGGAACGGAGTAGAAATCTGGTCAGTAGTGACCACTTCCCCTTCACGATCACGATTATTCCAATATTCTGCCAAGAAACCGGGTTTACCATTTATGCTACATTCATCAAACAGGCTTTGAAGTGTCTTTCCGTCCACACGGTCACAACCCGGTTCGTATATGATTTGTCCTTCCGGTAGTTTGGCACGGACAGCTTCCAATAAGGTAACCGTATGTGCCGGAATACCGTTATAATTTCCCCACTGCATCACGGAGTCATTGGCATTAGGTCCCATAACAGCTACTTTCAGATGGGTATTCAGAGGCAGGATGTTGTTTTTATTCTGCAAGAGCACCAATGATTCACGGGCCATACGCAAAGCCAATGCCTGATGTTCCTTACTATTCAACACAGAGGTTGGAATTTCCGACCAAGCCGGTTGTTCGTCCATTTCTCCCAGTTCAAAACGTGCCGTCAACAAACGTTTCAATGAAATATCTATTTCTTTTTCGTCAATCAAACCGGCTTTTACAGCATCCGCCAGTGATGCATATTCACTTCCACATTCAAGGTCTGTACCTGCCCGCACGGCACCAGCCGAGGCGTGTTCCTTATCCGGGTGAGTCTCATGCGTTCCCGGTCTATAGAAATCGGAAATCGCTCCACAGTCAGAGACTACAATGCCTTTGTATCCCCATTCATCCCGCAATATTTGCATCAACAGGCGATTACTGCCACAACAAGGCTCTCCCTCAAAACGATTATAGGCACACATCACTTCCTTTACATGCGCTTTCTGTACCAAATCTTTAAAAGCAGGCAGATAGGTTTCCCATAAATCCCGGGGATCTATATTCTCCGCATCAAAACTATGCCGGTTCCACTCCGGTCCTGAATGAACGGCAAAGTGCTTGGCACATGCGTGCAGCTTATCATACCCGGCATCTTCCGGTCCTTGCAAACCACGGACTACAGCCATTCCCATTTGTCCTGTCAGATAAGGGTCTTCACCATAAGTTTCCTGACCGCGTCCCCAACGAGGGTCACGGAATATATTGACATTCGGTGTCCAGAATGTTAATCCCTGATAGCGTTTCAGCACGCCGCTTTCACCGAAAATACGCGATTTTACGCGAGCCTCATCGGAAGTGGCATTGAACACTTCATATAATAATGAATCATTAAAAGAAGCTCCCATACCGATAGACTGGGGAAAAACAGTAGCCAATCCGGCACGTCCCACACCGTGCAACGCTTCATTCCACCACTCATATTCTTTAATTCCCAGTCGAGGGATAGCAGGTGACGCATTTTGCATTAATGATACTTTTTCTTCCAAAGTCAACCGGGGCAACAAATCCTCCGCCCGTTGTTCCGCCGTTAAAGAAGTGTCCTGGTAAGGCAGCAATTGCTTACATGCCGAAAACGATAACACCAAACAAACACCCATAATCGGTATCCAACCTCTTTTCATAATATTATACTTATTAGTTATGATTAATTTGGAAACAAAAATAGCCTATTTTCCAATAAAACAATGTTTCATTGGTTACAAATACATATTTGTTTGTTACATTGACGCATCACAGAACGAATAATCAAAAGAGTCCACATCTACATAACCGCCTACAGAACGTGTAGCATAGTTAAATATGGCAAACTTACTGCCCATAAACATACGGGTGTAGTCAAATTTCATCTTGACAGGCAGACCAACAGGTATCCATGCTTTCCCATCAAGACTATAAGAAAAACGAGCCTCATCCCGTCCATTGGTAAAGTCACCTTCCACACGCAAGTAGACAAGCTCTTTGTTAAGAGGTATACGGGCTTGTTCGGTCATATCCACACGGCTAATGGCACGCTTCGTTTTCTCAAACACGCTTTTCTGTTCACTCATCACAAGAGACAGTTTATTTCCGTTCTTTTCAATCGTAAGCACACCGCTGTCACCATTAAAAGCCGATAATCCTGCACGGTCACCATCTTTCATCCCCCCCAGAGAGAGACTGACAGTGCCCATACATTTCGGTCCTACCATACGTTGGGTCAACGTATTGGGAGCAACAAACAGGTTATCTACCACACGGGAGGTTTTCAAACGCAGAAATCCGGGACGGTCGGTAAGACTCCATGCCTGATCGACGGGGTTATGATTCCACTGCCAATAGAGGGAAAGCCCGGAAGCGGAAAAATCATCCGAACCGCAGATACCATCCATTGACATATACGACAAAGTGGTATCATTCGGAATGCGCCCATCCTTGTCTCCCAGCATAGGCCAACCATCTTCCGTCCATGTACAAGGCATAAGACACGGCACACGTCCTACGCCACCACGATCCTGAAAAATCAGTCCGTACCATTCACCGTTTTTCCCGTCTACGATGCATCCCTGACCAACACCGCCATGCCCGTCGAACTCCGTTTCAAGAATGACACGCTTTTCGTAAGGTCCGGTAATCTTATCGGCACGATAGCATACTTCACGACGCAGACGGCCGGGAATACTCCAATCCATAGAAATCATCAGCAAGTAATATTTCCCATTATACTTGATGACGGAACTACCTTCCAACAGACCTTGTTCGTCAGCATCCCGTTCAAATATTTGCTGATTGATGCCACCGGGAAGTACATCGGTCAAATCGGTTTTCAACTCCGTAAGCTGTCCCGTACTGTGAAAGAGATACACCCGCCCGTCATCATCAAACAGAAGCGAACCGTCATGGAAATGCGGAGGACGCGAAAGAAGTTTCCAGGGACCGGCCGGATCTGTCGCAGTATAGACAAACCCACGTCCGGGCGCGCCATTGGCTGTAAACCAGACATAGAATTTACCGTCATGATAGCGGATAGATGATGCCCATTGTCCTTGCCCGTAAGCAGTGCCTTCGAGCAAATCATAACGAGGACCATCGTCAATGCGAGAAAATACGTAGCTGATAGTTTCCCAATGTTTCATGTCCGGCGAACGCATGATAGGCGCCCCCGGCATCAGGTGCATAGTAGTGGAAACCATGTAAAAGTAATCGCCTGCGCGACATACTGACATATCGGGCACGTCAGCATAAAGAATAGGATTACGGTATTGTGCTCCGGCTGATAGCGGGAAGAACAATGTAAAAAGAGTACACAGCAGAATAGTGTTGATTTTTGTTTTCAGCATAATCATCGTTTTTTTATTAACTGGCTACATTATCTATTATTTGAAAGCTAATTATTTAAAATGTTCCTTGTTATCTTCCACATCACAAAAATAGAAAATGCAAACAGATATATTGCCCAAAGTATGCTACATGATTTCTTTGTGATGCTACATATCGAATGAAGAATGTTACATCTATATTTACTCATGTTACATCACCCTATCTCCCAAAGAGAGGAGACTGTATTCAGCCTCCTCTCACTTATTACATACCCGAACAACAGGTATCAACAACTATTCTTATTACAAGAACTTATCAGAACTCAACCAGTATACGGAACACCTTTCCCGGATTAGCCGTCCATTCCTGCATAGCGTCCAAAGCTCCTTCCGGTTTGGCAATCTTCGAAATCAGTTCTTCCACCGGACAGTTGCCTTCTTTCATATAATTAATAACCGCACGGAAATCTGCCGGCAACGCATTTCTGGAACCACGGATATCCAGTTCTTTCTGAACGAAATATTTCGTTTGGAAAGCTACTTCGCTCTTGGCATAGCCGATGCAAACCACACGCCCCGTGAATCCGACTTCATCCACCGCCATCACATAAGTGACCGGACTGCCGACAGCTTCAATCACCACATCGGCACCGAAGCCCTCTGTTATCTGTTGCATCCGTTCGTGTACATTTTCTGTCTTGGAGTTAATCACATAAGAAGCACCTACCTTTTTCGCCAGTTCCAGTTTCTCGTCATCCAAGTCGACAGCAATGACTGTTGCTCCTCTCAAAGCAGCACGTACAATGGCACCGATACCAATCATACCGCAGCCAATAACCATCACCAACTCATTATCGATCACCTGCGCACGAGATACCGCATGGAATCCGACACTCATCGGCTCAATCAACGCACAATCGCGAGGAGAGATATTACCAGCCGGAATAATCTTCGTCCAAGGTAAAACTGCATATTCGCACATCACTCCATTGCGCTGTACCCCTAACGTTTCATTATGCTCACAGGCATTGACACGACCATTACGACAGGAAGCACATTTACCACAATTGGTATATGGATTCAATGTCACGTTCATCCCTTTTTCAAAGCCAGCCGGAACATTCGGACCAATCTCCTCAATCACCGCTCCTACCTCATGTCCCGGGATTACCGGTAACTTCACCATTGGGTTACGTCCTAAAAAGGTATTCAGGTCGGAGCCACAGAAACCCACATACTTGATTCTTACTAATACTTCACCGACACCAACGGTCGGTTTTTCCAGTTCAACCACCTTCATTTCGGAGGGATTGACAATTTGAACTGCTTTCATTGGATATGTTTGATAAATAAATTTATTAATCGATTACTTTATAACCTTTCCAGCCGTAATATGCACAGAAGACAAAACAAATCATCGGTACACAATAGGCCATATAATAGATATGCTCATTGGCATGCATGAAATAAGCCGTCAACTGTGGCAGGCAGGCATTGCCGACAATAGCCATTACCAGAAATGCCGAACCGCTCTTTGTCTGATTCCCCAGTCCTTTTAGCGCCAATGAGAACTGCGTGGGGTACATTATAGACATAAAGAAAGAGATAGCCAACATTGCGTATAGCCCGATCATACCTCCCCATATCATCACTACCCCGCACAAAAGAATATTCATCAAGGCGTAAACCAGTAGCATATCCTGTGGACGGAATTTCACCATCAATCCGGTACCGATCCAACGCCCCAAAAGAAATGCGAGCATATACAATCCGAAGAAGGTAGTCGCTGTATCTTCCGGCAATCCGGCATAAGTGCAACAGTAAACCAGGAACAAACTGTTTATCGCCGTCTGTCCGCCGTTATAGAAGAATTGCGCAATCACTCCCCACCGCAAATGTGAGTGCTTCAATACACCGAAGTCTATCAGTTTTTCTTTCTGGCTGCCCTCTTTCGTTTTACCCGAAGAAGTCGTTTTATCGGAAGAAGCCGTTTCTCCTTCGTCCCCAATCTTTGGCAATTTTGAAAAGATGAAGACAACAGCTATGGCAATCAACAGTATAGCCAATATCAGATAAGGGAGTTTCATGGCATCCGTTTCCAATTGGATATAGGCCTGCCAGCCTCCCGGATAATCTACAGGAAGGGTCTCTCGCGTGTAATGAGTTCCGCTAAGGATAAGCTTACTCAAAAACATGGCAGCGATAAAAGCTCCGAGTCCATTGAAAGACTGCGCCAGATTCAATCGGCGGGGAGCTGTTTCGGGGGCTCCTAAAACCGTCACATACGGATTGGCAGCCGTCTCCAGAAAGCACATTCCCGTAGCGATAATAAAGAAGATACAGAGGTAAGCCCAATATTCTTTTAAAATGGCGGCAGGAAAGAAAAGCAGGCCTCCGATTGCTGCTAATACCAGTCCGAAAATAATTCCCGCCTTATAGCTGTAACGTTTCATAAACATCGCTATGGGGATGGGGAAAATAAAATAAGCCAACCAGTAGGCAGTCTCGGTAAAAGAGGCTTCAAAGGTATTCAGTTCACATGTCTTCATCAATTGCCGGATCATCGTGGGAAGCAGATTGCTGCTTATCGCCCACAGAAAGAAAAGGCAGAAAACTAACGCTAAAGGTATTGTATATGTATTCTTTTTCATGGTATAAATCTAGTTTTACGATAAGGATGTTTTCTCTATCATTCGGACATGTTCTTGATGTAAGGAAGTACGGGGAGATCCGTGAATCCATAGAAGTTCCGGGCATTTTCTCCCAAAAAGAGTCTTTTGTCCTCTTCCGCCAACTCGGAAGATTTCACCACAAAATCGTATGACATCTTGTAGGTGATTGCTGTAATGGTGCGCGGATAGTCCGATCCCCACATCAGTTTCTCCATGCCAACTAAATCCGCCGCTTCCCGAATGGCTTTCACTGCTCCTTTGAAAGGATAAAATTCATCATTGAAAAGCCAGGTGATTCCTCCGGATTCAATCATCACATTGGGATGACGTGCCAGGCGGATTTGTTCTTTCCAGCCCGGACGTGTCACCATTCCGAAGTGCCCGACAGCTATTTTTAGGCGGGGACATTCCTGAATAATCTCTTCCATTTCGGGAACCTGTGTTGCTCCGTCAGCCAAATCGATGGAAAGCATGACATTCTGTTCTTCCATAGAATGAAACATCTGCATCATTTCCTCATTATTCAGCATTACCCGTCCCTCTTTTAACAACAAGCGTTGGGCAGGTATTTTTATAGCCTTAAAACCTTTGGCTATAAGCTCTTTCGCCTGCTCCAAAAATCCAGGTTTGCGAAACTCACACATTCCGCAAACAAAGAAACGGTTGGGATAATGGGAAACGACTTCCGACAAATAATCATTCTGAATACCGTCAATAAACTCTTGAGTAATGACAGCCGCAGCCACTTGCGCATAGTCCATATTCGAAAGAAAAACTTCCGCGCTATTCACTCCGTCTATCATAAAGGGCGGAACCATTTGCCGGATTTCTCCCATAAATTCCGAACGGCCATTTTCCAAAGTCCGGATAGGCAATCCGTCCACAACAGTATCCTGTCGTAACCACAGATGGGCGTGCGCATCAATAATTGTATAGTCCATACGAATGACGCTGTTTTATGAGTTTGCCCAACTTACACGTTTCTGCTCTCCGATAATCTCCTGCACTTCCCGAACGAGTTCCCAGTCAATAGGTTCTTTGATGAAAGCGATGTTCTTTTTCACATTCTCCGGATTAGTCGTACTAAACAAAGTCGTTGCTATACGGGGATTGCTGACGGAGAACTGCATAGCCAGCTTCTCAATCGGATAATTCTTAGCTTTGCAATGTTCCATTGCTTTACGGCAAGCCTCTACCAAGGGTTTGGGAGCCGGATGCCAGGCAGGAACACCACGTTCACTCAACAGTCCCATTGAAAGCGGAGAAGCATTAATCACACCGATTTCTTTGGATTCGAAGTAGTCCAGGAAGTCTGCTAATTTATCATCACACAGGCAATAATGGCAGAAGCTAAGCACAGATTCAATCGTACCGCTTGGTGAATGATCGATTACCCATTTCAGGTTTTCGAGTTGCAAGTCGGTAATTCCAACGTGTCCTACCACTCCTTTTTCACGCAACTCAACCAAAGCAGGCAGAGTTTCATTAACTACCTGATTCAAATCGGCAAACTCCACATCGTGTACATTTATCAGATCGATAAAATCTATATTCAGACGTTCCATACTCTCATACACACTTTCTGTCGCACGTTTTGCAGAGTAATCCCACAGATTCACTCCATCTTTTCCATAACGTCCCACTTTGGTAGAAAGGTAATAACGGTCGCGAGGAAGATCTTTAAGTGCCTTCCCTAAAACTGTTTCCGCTTTATAATGTCCGTAATAAGGAGACACATCGATAAAGTTCATTCCTGCCTCAACAGCGGTAAACACAGCCTGAATGCCTTCTTTTTCTTTCAAATCATGGAAAACTCCTCCTAAAGAAGAAGCTCCAAAACTAAGAGATGATACTTTCATCCCTGTCTTTCCGATTTCATGGTATTGCATACTTTTAGGTTTTAAATCATTTTGTATGCGACAAAAATAGGTCAGTAATAGTTTCAGTGCAGCAGAGAGCGGTCGAAAAACCAACGTAACGGTTTACGTAAAAAATATTGCTTCAGATGCTTTTAATTTTCCGGGAATGTGCTTTCTTTGTAAAAAGAATCTAAGTTGCAGACTTTCAAATGGAAAACCGGAAACATACTTCACTCAAAGATCTCGCCCAAGCATTGGGGGTGTCGATTCCTACTGTATCCAGGGCACTAAAAGATAGTCCGGAAATCAGCCGTGAACTTTGCGCCAAAGCAAAGGCACTGGCTAAAGAGATGAACTACCGTCCCAATCCTTTTGCCATGAGCCTGCGGAAAAATGCGCCGCGTATCATCGGAGTGATCGTTCCGGATATTGTCACTCATTTCTTTGCATCAATTCTGAATGGAATAGAGAATATGGCTATTGCCAACGGGTATTTTGTGATTATCACGACCTCGCATGAGTCTTACGAGCACGAAAAAAGAAATATTGAGAATCTGGTCAATATGCGTGTGGAAGGCATCATTGCCTGTCTGTCTCAAGAAACAACCGATTTCTCCCACATCTCCGCCTTGAAAGACATTAATATGCCACTTATCCTGTTCGACCGTGTTTGCCTGACCGACCAGTTTTCTTCGGTCGTAGCGGATGGGGTACAATCAGCGCAAATGGCAACACAACATCTGTTGGATAATGGAAGTAAACGGGTAGCCTTTATCGGTGGAGCCAATCATTTGGATATTGTAAAGAGAAGAAAACATGGTTATCTGGAAGCCTTGCGTGAGAATCGTATTCCTATCGAAAAGGAGCTAGTTGTTTGCCGGAAGATTGATTATGAGGAAGGCAAGATTGCCACAGAAACCTTACTGTCACTTCCACAGCCTCCGGACGCTATTCTTGCCATGAATGACACATTGGCTTTCGCAGCAATGGAAGTCATCAAAAATCATGGCCTCCAGATTCCGGATGATGTGGCAATCATCGGGTATACAGACGAGCAGCATGCTAATTATGTGGAACCGAAATTATCTGCTGTATCACATCAAACTTATAAAATGGGAGAAACTGCCTGCCAGCTACTTATCGACCAGATAAAAGGAGATAAGACTATCAAACAGGTGACGATTCCAACACATTTGCAGATTAGGGAGAGTAGTATAAAATACGACAAGAAAAAATAAAAACAAGACACGATTTATACCTAAAAAGAAAAAGTTATTTGACGTTCTATAAACAATCAAACAACTTTTTCTTAAATAACAATATATTTTTTAATCTTTTGACGGCTCCGACTTCTTCTGAATACTATCTGCATCAAGCAGTTGAATATCAAAAATCAAAGCTGAATAACCAGGAATGAGAGTTGTATTACTATTTCCGGTACTGCCATAACAATATTTCCAAGGTATATATATCAACCAACGTTCACCAACTTTCATATGAGGTATTGCTTCTTTCCAGCCTTCTATTACACTACCGGACAAATCGAATGACACTGGAGGGGTATCCGGTTGAGAGGCATTCGAATCTCCATCCACCGGATCAGCTCCCTCAAAACCATCGAAACGTTCACCCAATATATTCGTACCTTTATAGAAAGCCTTCACAACCGCTGTGGATGTCGGCTTCTCTCCGAGAACTTCCGTATGTACGCTATTCACAGTGATCGGAGTTTTCGTCTTATAATAAATATAATCATTGCCTTGTTCCACTTTAATCCGTAGTAACAGAGGGTCAGTTCCCGCTTCAAACACATTTGCCAAAGAATCAATAAATGATTCATTGCGTGAACGCCAATTATCATACTTGTCTACTGTTTCCGTTTCACTACAAGCAGTGAACGCCAAAGCCAGCAATACTAAGGAGAATAAATAGATCTTTTTACTCATTCGTCAAAGGTTTATTGTAAAGTTTTCAATAGAGAAGTGATGCTTACTCTGTCTGCGATGATGTTATTCAGTTCAGAGATAGCTACACGCTCTTGTTGCATGGTATCGCGGTTACGCAATGTCACACAGTTATCTTCTAATGTCTGATGATCGACTGTTACACAGTACGGAGTACCAATAGCATCCTGACGGCGATAACGCTTACCGATACTATCCTTTTCGTCATATTGGCAATGGAAGTGGAACTTCAGGCTGTCAATAACCTCACGGGCTTTTTCAGGCAGACCGTCTTTCTTTACCAACGGCATAACTGCCAGTTTCACCGGAGCCAAAGCAGCAGGCAATTTCAGAACCACACGGCTTTCACCATTCTCCAATTGCTCTTCGCAATAAGATGCGCTCATGATGCTAAGGAACATACGGTCAACACCGATAGAAGTTTCGATTACGTACGGAGTATAAGACTCGTTCAGTTCCGGATCGAAATATTTGATGCTCTTGCCGGAGAACTTCTCATGTTGAGACAAGTCGAAGTTAGTACGAGAGTGGATACCTTCCACTTCTTTGAATCCGAACGGCATCAGGAATTCGATATCAGTAGCGGCATTTGCGTAATGAGCCAGTTTATCGTGATCGTGATAACGATAGCTTGCATCGCCGAATCCAAGAGCTTTATGCCATTTCAAACGGATTTCTTTCCATTTCTTGAACCAGTCAAGTTCAGTTCCCGGTTTTACAAAAAACTGCATTTCCATCTGTTCGAACTCACGCATACGGAAGATGAACTGACGGGCAACGATTTCGTTACGGAAAGCCTTACCAATCTGTGCGATACCGAAAGGAACTTTCATACGACCCGTCTTCTGTACATTGAGGTAGTTTACAAAAATACCTTGTGCAGTTTCCGGACGAAGATAAATCTTCATGGCTCCTTCGGAAGTAGAACCCATTTCAGTAGAGAACATCAGATTAAACTGACGAACTTCTGTCCAGTTCTTTGTACCGGAGATCGGGCATACGATTTCTTCATCAATAATGATCTGACGCAATTCTTCCAGATTACCGTCGTTCAGAGCCTTAGCAAAGCGAGTGTGAAGTGCGTCACGTTTTGCCTGATGCTCCAATACACGTCCATTGGTAGAACGGAATTGAGCCTCATCAAAAGATTCGCCGAATCTCTTGGCAGCTTTCGCTACTTCTTTATTGATTTTATCGTCATACTTAGCCAGCTGATCTTCGATCAACACGTCAGCACGATAACGTTTCTTAGAGTCTTTATTGTCAATCAAAGGGTCATTGAATGCGTCTACGTGTCCGGAAGCCTTCCAGATAGTAGGATGCATAAAGATGGCAGAGTCGATACCGACAATGTTCTCGTGCAACAGCACCATGCTGTCCCACCAGTATTTCTTGATGTTATTTTTCAATTCAACGCCCATCTGACCGTAGTCATACACAGCGCCTAGTCCGTCGTAGATATCGCTCGAAGGGAATACGAAACCATACTCTTTGCAATGCGATACAAGCTTCTTAAAAACGTCTTCTTGTGCCATTTTCTTTTCTATATCTATTAATTTGAATTTGCTTTTTTCGTAAAAAGTGCCACAAAGATAGGGATTTATCTCATAAATAAGACAGGGAGGGTATTAATTTATCTTATTCCTGAACTTCTTCCTCGATTTCCGGTGCCACCATACGGTCATATTCTTCCCGCTCCTGCTCCCGGTCCGCTTTCTTCATTTCTTTGGTCAGCATCTCTTCGGGCATATACAGATTAAAAGGAATACGCATGCATTTCATTTTTTTCACTTCCCGGCTAAATTCAGGACAAGCCACGAAATAGACACGTGAAACGGACACCTTTCCCGGGGTTACCTGTTCGGGGCGTTCAAATCCCGGACTGGTCAGTGACGTATGGAATGTGCCAAGTCCTTCGATAGTAACCGGCTGTCCGATAGACAACAGACTACGGATAGCATCAACCATTTCCGTCAATATACCATCTATCTGCCCGCGATGAAATCCACTCCGTTTTTCCATGTACTCGGCAAATTCTCTATTCCGAATCGGATCTATCAGTTTTTTGGGTACACCATACCATAATTCTTTTCTTTCTCCCGATGTTAAATCGGCTTTTTTTCTCACTACATAAGGCACTGCCATCGTTTATACTCCTTTCTTTTTTCGTTTATACTCGCGTTCTATCTGACACCCGGGTCTCAATGGTGTTGACACCCGGGTGTCAAACATACCAACACCCGGGTGTCAGTGCTCATGAGACCCGGGTGTCAGATAAGTGTTGGCTGCAACAAAAATAAGTCTTTATTATAGGAAAACAAAGGAATTCTTCTATATTTGTGCATCCCTACATTATACTAAAGAAAAACATAGAACTATGATTAAGATTCTTCTATTGATAGACTATTCAAGCGAATTTGACAGGAAACTGCTACGGGGACTTGTCCAATACTCCAAAGAAAACGGCCCCTGGCTCTTTTACCGACTGCCTTCTTATTATAGCGCAATGCATGGTGAACAAGGCATTTTGAAATGGGCCAAAGAATGGAAAGCCGACGCCATTATCGGTCAGTGGAATAACGATACGATCGATTTGCAGAAGGAGCTGAATATTCCGGTAGTACTACAAAACTACCATCACCGGAGCGTCACTTACTCTAATCTGACAGGTGATTATAAAGGTACGGGAAGAATGGCAGCCCAGTTTTTTGCCAAAAGAATGTTTCGCAATTTTGCTTATTTCGGTGTTAAAGGAGTTGTTTGGTCTGACGAACGCTGCGAAGGTTATCGGCAGGAGGTAAAACGTATCGGAGGCGAATTTTTCAGTTTCGAATCGGATAAGCAGGAAGACGAGATAAGAATGGAAGTAAGCCAATGGTTGCAGCAACTCCCAAAGCCAGTCGCTCTATTTTGTTGTGATGATGCGCACGCCCTGTTCATTTCTGAAACTTGCCGGATGAACAACATTCATATCCCCGAAGAAATCGCTCTATTGGGTGTAGATAACGACGAACTGATGTGTAATATTTCCGACCCGCCTATTTCATCCATAGAGCTGGAAGTAGAAAGAGGAGGCTATTCTATCGGCAGACTCATCCACCAACAAATAAAAAAGGAACATGAAGGCACTTTCAATATTGTTATCAACCCCATACGTATCGAACTACGCCAATCGACGGAAAAACACAATATCAAAGACCCTTATATCCTCGAAGTAGTGAAATATATAGATGCACATTACAGCTCCGACCTGACGATAGAATCTTTGCTTGCCAACATTCCGTTATCGCGCAGAAACTTTGAGGTGAAATTCAAACATGCGATGAATACTTCTATATATCAGTATATTCTGAATTGCCGAGTTGATCATCTGGCAGACTTACTGCTTACGACCAATCGCCCATTGGCAGACATCGCAGTAGACGCAGGATTCAAAGACTATAACAATATCTCGCGTATTTTCAAGAAGTTCAAAGGCTGTTCTCCTCTGGAATACCGTGAGAAAAAGGCCAAAACAACTAAAGCAAGACAGATACCCGAAAAGTAATGTACTTGCATTTTTCGTTTTATAGGCGTTCATTTTCCTATCAAAAGTGCACATAGTCATAGAGAGTTCTTCAAACCGCATTAAATAAGTCGCTTTTTGAAGATAGATTTTCGTTTTTGCCACTGCCATTGTCTTTGAAACAGGATACTTTTGTATCATTAACCAGTCAGCCGTTCTAAAGAGACTATTACCAGAAAATTAAATTTCCAAATCAACAATTTAATATAAAAATATCATGCAATGAAAAACACCCAATGGAAACCCAGGTTAACCGCCTCTCTATTTATTATTCTTTTAATGTGTACTTTCAATTGTTTTGCACAAGGAATAACGAAAGCAGACGGAACATATACAGAACCGGGACGATATATCAAGGACATCCGCTACGGAAACCAAAGAAGTGATATTTCTCCCAAAGATCGTTCCTCTGACAGATTACTAGATATTTATCTCCCAAATCAGAAACCACCTCAAAATGGATTCCCCGTTTTTATCTTCATCCATGGCGGCGGTTTTTCAGGTGGAGATAAATATGGAAAATCAGGTCTTAGTCCTATTTGCAAAGCAATGATAGACAGAGGATTTGCCGTAGTCTCTATAAATTACTACCTAAGAATGAAGTACCACAAGATAAGTGGTCTTTCATGCCAATCACAAATGAGCAACGGACTCCCTTCTGACAAGAAGTTTCATCCGTTAATACAAAAATCTATCGAAGACGCCTCGGCAGATGCCGCTAAAGCATTGAAATGGTTAAAAAAGAATGCAGACAAATATCATTTGGATTCTCATTCCGTAGCACTCTGCGGAGGATCTGCGGGTGCTATAACAGCACTTCACACAGTTTACGTCCGGCAACCGAAAACAATCAAAATTAAAGCTGTAATTAATCTATGGGGAGCAATAGAAAATCCTGAAATTATAACAGCTTCCTCACCTCCAGTACTTACCCTTCACGGAGACCGGGATAAATTAATCAGTGTAAAATACGGATATGCCATCCAACAACGAATGAAAGATATTGGGAATACAAATTCAATGCTATATATCATGAAAAACAGAGGACATGCCGAATACAATTACGTTGCACTCAACTATATGAATGAAATATCTGATTTTATAAAAAGACAACTGAAACAATGGTAACACGAAGAGATTTTTTGAAAACAATGTCTATGGCTTCTGCCGGGTTGGCACTGGGAGCCGGTGACGTACTGAATGCTCAAACTCTTTCCTCCAAAAAAGCAAAGGGTGAAAAGGTAAAGATTGCCTATGTCGGCATCGGAAACCGCGGGGGACAGATCATCAGCGATTTTGAACGGACAGGTATGGTAGAAGTGGTAGCCTTGTGTGATGTAGATATGGGAGCCAAACACACGCAAAAGGTGATGGCTAAATATCCAAAAGCGAAACGTTTCCGGGACTTCCGTCAGATGTTTGACAAAGCCGGAAATGAATTTGATGCCGTGGCAATTGCCACTCCCGACCATTCGCATTTCCCGATCAGTATGCTGGCTTTGGCCTCCGGGAAACATGTATATGTGGAGAAACCACTTGCACGTACGTTCTATGAAGCGGAGTTGCTGATGCAGGCCGCGCTCAAACGTCCCAACCTGGCTACTCAGGTGGGAAACCAGGGACACTCTGAAGCAAACTATTTCCAGTTTAAGGCTTGGATGGATGCAGGTATCATCAAAGATGTGACTGCTGTCGACGCCCACATGAACAATCCGCGCCGTTGGCACAAATGGGATACAAACATTTACAAACTTCCCGCCGGGCAGCAACTACCGAAGGATTTGGAATGGGATACCTGGCTCGGGGCTGTTCCTTACCACGAATACAACAAGGATTATCATCAGGGACAATGGCGCTGCTGGTATGACTTCGGAATGGGTGCATTAGGTGACTGGGGAGCACATATCCTGGATACAGTGCACGAGTTCCTTGAACTGGGACTGCCTTATGAAGTGACCTTACAGTATCAAGAAGGGCACAATGATTATTTCTTCCCTTATTCTTCCACGATTCTCTTCCGCTTCCCGCAACGTAAAGGAATGCCTCCGGTAGATATTACCTGGTATGACGGTCTGGACAATCTCCCTCCGATCCCTGCCGGTTATGGAGTTTCAGGGCTGGATCCGAACATTCCTGTAACAAATCAAGGGAATACACCCAAATCAAAGTTGAACCCGGGAAAGATCATTTATACCAAAGATCTGATTTTCAAAGGTGGCAGTCACGGAAGCACCCTGTCTATTATTCCCGAAGAAAAGGCCAAAGAAATGGCGGGTAAACTGCCGGAAGTTCCCCAAAGTCCTTCCAACCACTTCGAGAACTTCCTGTTGGCTTGTAAAGGAGTTGAAAAAACACGCTCGCCTTTCGAGATCAACGGCGTCTTGAGCCAGGTGTTCTCATTGGGGGTAATGGCCCAGCGGCTCAACACACAGCTGTTCTTTGACAGTCGCACAAAGCAGATTACAAACAATGCATTTGCCAATGCAATGTTAACGGGCCTTCCCCCTCGTAAGGGTTGGGATGAGTTCTATAAGCTATAGTGCTGATTCAACAGGAAATAACAAGAATATTTATTATCATAATAACATAAATAGATGAAAAAAAATATCGTATTAACGTTGCTTTTATTCTGCGCCGCTTCTTTGGGTGCACAAAACTGGGAACCTCTTTTCAACGGAAAGAATCTGAAAGGATGGAAGAAACTGAACGGCAAAGCCGAGTATAAAATTGTGGATAACACCATTGTCGGCATATCTAAAATGGGGACTCCCAATACTTTTCTGACAACATCCAAAAACTATGGAGACTTTATTCTTGAATTTGACTTCAAGATAGACGACGGTTTAAATTCCGGCGTACAGCTTCGCAGTGAAAGTAAAAAGGAGTTTAAAAAGGGGCGTGTACATGGTTATCAGTTTGAAATTGATCCTTCCCAAAGAGCCTGGTCGGGTGGTATCTACGATGAAGCACGTAGAGGCTGGCTATATCCTCTGACGCTAAACCCGTCAGCTCAAACCGCTTTCAAAAACAATGCATGGAATAAGGCTCGTGTTGAAGCTGTCGGCAATTCTATCCGTACTTGGATAAACGGAGTGCCTTGCGCTAACATCTGGGATGATATGTCGCCTTCCGGATTTATAGCTTTGCAAGTGCATGCTATTAAAAATGAGGCAGATGAAGGAAAAACAGTCAGCTGGAAGAATATCCGCATTTGTACGACGGATGTAGAACGTTATCAGACACCGGTATCTGCACCTGAAGTGAATCTGATTGCCAATACAATTTCGCCCGACGAGGCAAAAGAAGGATGGACCCTATTATGGGATGGTAAGACAACTGACGGATGGAGAGGAGCTAAACTCTCTACTTTCCCTGCAAAAGGCTGGAAGATAGAGAATGGGCTCTTGAAAGTTATAAAAAGTAATGGTGCCGAATCTGCCAACGGTGGTGATATTGTGACTACTCGTAAATATAAGAACTTTATTCTAAAAGTAGACTTCAGAATTACCGAAGGAGCGAATAGCGGAATTAAATATTTCGTTAATCCGGACTTGAATAAAGGCGAAGGTTCTGCTATCGGTTGTGAATTCCAGATACTTGATGACGCTAAACATCCGGACGCAAAATTGGGTGTGAAAGGAAACAGGAAATTAGGATCGGTATATGATTTGATTCCGGCCCCAGAAAATAAACCTTTCAATAAAAAAGCATTCAATACAGCTACCATTATTGTAAAAGGCAACCATGTGGAACATTGGTTGAATGGAGTTAAATTGATAGAATATACCCGTAACAGCGATATGTGGAATGCATTAGTAGCATATAGTAAATATAGAGACTGGCCTAATTTCGGGAATGCCAAAGAAGGGAATATACTTCTTCAGGATCACGGCGATGAAGTTTGGTTCAAAAACGTGAAGATCAAGGAACTGAAATAATGCGTTTTTTGAATATTATTTTTCGGTTTTACAATGAGTAATATCCTGATAATTACGCACTTTTGTCTAACGAACATCAAACGTCCTAATATTATGAAACGAATACTTTTTATCATCAGCTTATTATTCTTTATATCCGGACAATCATCTGCTCTAAAGACGATACGTATGTATCCCACTGACCGGTCGACAAACTCATATCAACATGATAAGAAAAAGATTGCAATATATGGTAACGAGCTTAAAGGTCTGGCAAAAAAAATCAATCGGGGTGTTAATGGCGTCGAAACTAAACATTTAACCCGAGCAGGATTAAATGCAGTATCCGCAGCCGACGGACAATTACTCTTATTGTCCGGTAGCACACCGCTGCCGCCCGAAAGCCGAATTGCGATTAACCGTTATTTATCAGCTGGAGGAAATGTAATCGTTATCGGCGATAAAGGATTCGACTATGCTCCACAAGCTACGGATGAAGTTCCATTGGTTAAGTTTTCCGACCGGTCTTCTTACCAAATAAATCGTAAAGAGAAAGAACTGCCCGGTTATCGGGAAAAGGCTACAATCAAAGTTACAACATCACCTGATAACAAAGAAGCTCTGGAACTTTTTACAACAAAGAAGGCCATGCACAGTATGATGATAGAAATATCTACTCAAGATAAAGTAAAACCGGAACTCTCACTGCTGACATTCAATGCAAAAGGTTCTCCCTATATGGATTTATTAGCGTTGGAGATAACAGATCATACAGGTAAGAAATGGTACAACTTTACAAAACTAACTGATACATGGGAAAAATACACCCTTTCATTTGCTGATTTTATACCCGAAGATTATAATAATCCGAATGAAGCTTATCCATTGCTACGCCCTGAAAATATCAGGACCATATCTCTCGGAGTTAACCTGCTAACTGTATGGCGTGAAAAAGAAATGTACTGGGCAGTCAGTTGTTTATCTTTAGCGAAAAATAAAAAAGATATTTATGCTCCAACCTCTGCCTTGAAGCCAATGGAACTTCCTTTTAAAGAAAATAATATATGTTTCCCTGCATGGCTATTTGACCCGTTCCGGGGGGAACGGAACAACTACCCCACTTATCCTGGTAGCAAAATGGGAAGTGACCACAACGCCAAATATGATACGAAACAGAAACGAGAAAGTCGTATCATTCCAATCCTGTCAGAACTTTCTTCCGAAAAAACAGAGCAACCTGTCGGTTATTTAGAGTTATATGCCGGAGGAGAATATAAAGGTTCGGCAGTTGCAACATTCGATCTTCCGCCAACAGCAACTCTCAAGAAGCCGGAAAGTCAGCAAGCACTTTCCAACATCATACATTACCTCTTGGAGAAACCTAAAATAATTGCGACCAAGATCAATACCTGCGTAATCAATGAGAAAATACGACCACAATTACATATTACTGTCAAAAACCCTTTATCTCAAACTGTGAGGGGCAAACTGAATATCGAAATTGCCGGAAAACTATCACAAAAAGCTGATCTTACCATTGCTCCCCTGGAAGTCAAAGAATGCTACATACCTCTCCCCGAAATACCGGAAGACTTTCCTTTCCAACATTTTACCTGGCAAATAACGCTAAAAAACAATGGAAATGAGACAGATGTGTTCTGTGATTCGGTAGATGTAAAGAAAGCGATGCTCTATGCCTTCAGGCATCTAGTACGTAACCAGCAATTCTACCCGGACGGACGTATCAGCCACCATTATTTTGGGGATGCCTACGGAGTAAGAGCTATGTTCGCTTATCTACATTTCTTACAAAATGGAATGAGCAGTTTAAAAAGTAATGATGACTTCCAGCTCGTAACTCCGAAAGAAATAGAAGATTGCGCATTTCGTTTTTACGATATGCTAGCTGACAGGCAAACTGAAGATGGCAAACTTCCTATGGGATATCTGGAACATTCGGACGGATACAATGTTGCAGACGGCGGACAAATAACCCTGGCCATAGCACAATCTTTACCTTATATAACAGATTATGCCCGAAAAGAAAAATATCAGAAACTATGTTCACGATTCCTCAACTGGGCAGAAACGTTTTATATAGACAGCATACGCTCCGCCCAATTAAAGATAAGTGATCCTCAAGAGTTTACAAAAGGGAATGCTTACGAAGGAATGTATGGCTTGGGAGAATATGGCAGAAAAAAAGTACTGACAGGTCCTTCCTGGGTCGGAGCAGATATCCTGGCAGTCCAACTTTGTATGGGAGCACTACAAAAAGATGCGACCCGAATACAATACCAAGCAATTGCCAGAAGAAATGCCAACTATTATGTAAAAGCAGTGTATCCCGCTTCAGGCTACTATCAAGCTGAAGCCTTGTTCTGGGTCCGGTCTGTATTAAATGACCACAACCTGAATGAAATAATAGATAACAATCTAAAACGGACTTTCATTCCTCCTCTATTAAAAGGATGTGAAAATGAGATGTATCTCCGAGGAGGGCGCTGCACATTAAATGCCTTACCACTACTATATTACAAGCGCAATATTCAAGATTCACCGGAGGTTAGAGCCATTTTACTAAAATATATCTGGGCATTCGGTTCTGAAAGTTCATTCGGTTCAATGAAACGTTTATCTGAAAATTATCCTAAAGCTGTACACGGAGAATCATTAACGGTATCAAAATATGCAGCTTTAAGCGCTCTATGGGCTATGGAATTATTAGTACCAGGTTCCACCCTTTTGCCTGAAATGAGGAAACCATAAGATGTTATTAACGCGAAATGAGGACTAATTTGCGTATTTCCACTGATGAAGAAATGGCAAATCCTCTATTTTTGTTGTAAACTTACGCTAGATACATAAAGCACTTAAATCGTTTAATTCAAATTTATAGTATGAAAAACAAAGTCCTTCTATTTTTTATCGGGGTCATCCTCTGCTCTATGGACCTTTTTGCACAAGAACGGAAAATATCCGGCATTGTAAAAGGAGAAAACGACCAAGAACTAATCATTGGAGCAAATGTCATCATTAAAGGGACGAGACGGGGAACAGTAACTAACATCAACGGTAAGTTTACTATCTCTGTTGGACAATCTGACAAAGAACTTGAAATAAGTTATGTCGGAATGCAAAAGAAAACAATCAAACTGGAAGCCAACAAATCCAGTTACGTGATTGAACTGGAAGAAGAATACAATTCACTGGAGGACGTCATAGTTATAGGTTATGGCACTCAAGCCAAACGAGATGTTATCGGTTCCATTACTACTATTTCATCCAAAGACCTGGATTCTAATTCCGGAGGAAATATCAATACTGCTTTGCAGGGAAAAATTCCGGGTATGCAAATCATATCAACGTCCGGTGAACCAGGAGCCGGATCATTGATTCAAATCCGTGGTGCTTCTTCGATAAACGGAAGTAGCGAACCTCTCTACATTATAGACGGTACACCGATTGAAAGCGGAAATATATCCTCTATTGACGGTGATGCTACCTTCAGCCCCATTGCAGGTATTAATCCCAATGACATCGAATCTATCGAGGTACTAAAAGATGCAGCTTCTGCCGCTATTTACGGCTCACGCGCTGCCAATGGTATCGTCATGATTACAACCAAAGGCGGTAATAAGTTTGAAAAAATGGCACCTGTTGTTACACTTAGTCATACGTCAAGTATCGTTTCCATTTCACGCAAGCTGGATGCAATGAATGCCGAACAATTTCGTGCAGCCTACAAAGAAGCTCGTGAAAATAATAATCAGACTGCCGAACAAAGTTGGATTGTCAACCCATTTCACCCTTATTACAACCGCACGACGGACTGGCAGGACGTCATATTCAGAACAGCATATCAAACCCGCAATGACATAAGTGTACGTGGTGGGAACAATAGTTTCTCTTACGGTGTATCAGCCGGATATCGCGATCTTAAGCCAGTAGTGGTCAACACGAAATACAATCAGATTAATCTAAGAACAAATTTCGTGTATAAGGTAGGAAAACGTATCACAGGAGGAACCAAAGTCTCATTCAGTAATATGAATTATACCCGTATCCTTTCTTCGGGTAGCAACAATTACAGTGCATTAAGAGCCGCTCTATTCACCAATCCTTGTTTCTCTCCCTATGATCCTCTTAGTGGTGAATTGGTAGACTGGCTAGGAGTGAGAGAACAACGCAACCCGTTGGCCGTGGCGACGAAAGTGCCCATTCACTTTAAACGCCGTTGGTTTACGATGAACCAATATATACAAGTAAATCTGATGAAAGGGCTCGATTTGAGAGTGAGTGTGTCGGGGGATATCAGCAGAACCAATCAAGACAGCTTCATGCCGAAAGAATTCGACTCCAATACGCCAGCCCGCGACAATGGTAAGTTCCGGCAGAGTGAGGGACAAACTCTTTTAAATGAAAACACTTTATCTTATAGCGGAAAATTCAAATCACATCGTTTAAATGTAGTACTCGGCCAATCATTACAGCAAGACAAAACGGAAACCATCACATTAAACGGAAACGGATACATTGATAAATCTGTGATCACCATTCAAAATGCATCCACTTATACCAATATATCCAGAAGTGAATCGGAAAGAGCACTACTTTCCTTCTTCGGGCGTGTCAGCTATGATTGGAAAGGACGTTATCTTGCATCAGCCACTATCCGTAACGATGGCTCCTCTCGTTTTGGTAAGAATAAACGTTTTGGTACATTCCCGTCAGTCTCTATGGGATGGCGCTTTTCCGATGAAAAATTCATGAATTTTGCCAAAGGTTTCTTACGTGATGCTAAAATCCGTGGTAGTATTGGCGTAACAGGTAATCAGACTATTTCTAATTATGCGGCTTTGGGTTCTTATACAGCCTCATCCAACAAATATGACGGAAATGTGGAAATTCTGTATAACGCAATGCCCAACGACATCATCGGATGGGAAAAAACAACCCAATATAATATCGGTTTAGATCTTTCTTTTTTCAAAGGTCGTGTGGTATTCAACGCAGATGCATATGTAAAGAAAACGAAGGACTTGTTGTTCGATTTCCCCGTTTCCTACTATACCGGCTTCTCTGCTGTCCCCAGAAACTATGGCAGTGTAGAAAATAAAGGATTGGAATTTCTACTCGAAACAGTCAACCTGACCGGTAGATTCAAATGGAAAACGTCTTTCAATATTTCCATGAACCGGAATAAAATCACCGAACTGCCCAATAATGAGGATATCATTATAGGAAACTTTTCGCTGGGAAGGGTTGGCGAACCAATGGGAGTATTCTATGCCCACAGAGCACTGGGTGTCTATTCCAAAGATGAGGATAACGTGTATATACTGCCTAACGGCCAAAAAGATCAAATACGCAAAGGTGCCTCCACTGGCGACCCATTTAAAGGTGGAGACATGATCTGGGAGGATATTGACGGAAACGGAGTCATTGATGACAATGACCGTGTCATCATTGGTGACCCCAATCCTAAATTTATCGGTGGTATGTCCAACACATTCTCATACAAGGGTATTTCTCTGAATATCATGATGCAATGGTCTTATGGAAATAAAGTTATGAATGAGTTCAGACGTACACGTAATGCCATGAGGACCACCGGTAATTTGGGACAGGATGCATTAGCACGCTGGAAAACACAAGGAGATATTACCAATTTCCCCATGATTCGTTACCAAGACAAAATGGAGAACTTCCGTCCTTCTTCTTTCAACATGGAAGATGGTTCTTTCCTACGTATCAAGGAGGTGACTTTAAGCTATAATATCCCTCGCAAATGGTGCAAAAAAGCATTCTTAAAATCTGCCAATGTATATATATCCGGAACGAATCTCCTTACTTGGAGCAAATATAGCGGATACGATCCGGAAGTAAATACCGCGACGTCAGCATTTATCCGAGGAGTAGACAACGGTGCTTTTCCAAAAAGCCGTTCTTACAATCTAGGAGTCAACCTCACATTCTAATCACCTGTAAATATTATCAAATATGAAAACGCTATATATATATCTAATATGTTTTATAAGCGCCGGTTTTTCTGCCTGTTCTCTTCTTGAACTGGAACCGACAACATCATGGTCAACAGAAAACACCCCCAAAGAGGAATCACATCTATATGGCATCCTGTATGGAGGATATAATACTCTTCAATCTGATTTGAGTATTAACTTCCTGATCTATGGTGAAATGAGAGGGGATGCTTTCTATAATAATGCATTTAACGTAAATACTGATAAAGTGGTTAATAATTCACTTGACAATAATATATCTCAAGCTTCATGGTATAATTATTACCGCGCTATCAAACAAGCAAATATTGTTATCAAATTCACCCCACAAGTGCTCGAAGCAGGCGGCATAAGCACAGAAAAGGCAAATGACGTAATGGGCCAAGCTTATTGCCTGCGTGCTTTCGCTTACTTTTGGATTATTCGTATTTGGGGAGATGCCCCTTTGGTAACGGAACCTTATCTGGATTCCAACGATAATTTTGACCGCCCTAGAACTAGTGTAGCCGAAATTATCAAGCAGATACACTCTGACCTGGAAAATGCCGCAAAAATGATTGATAAGAATTCGACCTCACGGACTACTTTCACCCAGACGGCTGCTTATGCCATTGATGCTCATGTATACGCTTGGGAACACCAATATGAGAAAACAATCAGTATGGCAGATAAAGTGCTGGCTAATACCGGTTATACTTTAGCAAATTTATACGATGAAAAATATACCGGTGTAACAGATAATGCCAAAGACAAAAACTTCAAAGCATTCGTACAGGCCAGTGAATACGCACAAATATTTAATGCCGGACGCAGTAAAGAGTCGATTTTCGAATTGGCAAGCAGCGTTGCCGATGGAGATGACCAAAAGAACCTGACATCTTATTTATCCGGCACATACCCTATCCTACGCCCGCGCACAAGATTCGGAGAAGCTATCGACACTGAAGGAAGCTCTTGGAGATCAGCCGCAATACAAGAGGTAGTTAGCGGAAGATACAAAGTTACCAAATTCACTATTGGATTCGATTATACTGCCGACAGTCGTAACATTGTAATGCTTCGCCTCGCAGATATAATTTTATTAAAGGCCGAAGCAATCGCCAACCAAGAAGACACCGACGAAAACCGGAAGGCGATAATGAAGTTAGTGAACCAAATAAGGAGAAGGGCTGCTGGAAGCGGTTATGAGATTCCTGAAGAACAGTTTCTCAATCGTGAAGAATATGATCAGGAAGGAATCAGAGAAATCGTTCTCAATGAACGCAAGTATGAATTAGCCTATGAGGGACATCGGTGGTTTGACCTTATCCGCACAGGTAAAGTTTTCGAAGCTGTCAAAAATAGAGGTAATGATATCGGAGAAGATGAGTCTCCCGCTATCGAACTACATCCAAAAGCGTTGGTATGGCCGATTCACCTCAATGAATTACGCCGAAGCAAATTGATCGAGCAGAACGAATATTATAAATAATTATACTTATTAAAAGCTGAAAATATGAAACTGACTCAATATATGCTGTTAATTGCAGCTCTACTTTTTTCCGGTTGTAATTTGATAACCGATTATAAGTTAGACACCGATCCGAATTATCTGAAAGAGATGTCCTTGATAGAGTACCTTGAAGAAGGAAAAGAAAGTTCGCTTACAATGTATTTGGAAGCAATTAAATATGCCGGTTTGGAAGAACAAATCTCTACCGGAAACCGGACACGCATTATTCCAACCAACGATGCCATAAAGAGTGTATTATCCAGTGTCGGAGTAGAGCAAATCAACCAACTGTCCAAAGGGGTCATCCGCTACCTATTTTCCTATCTGACTTTTGACGGTTCTTACCGTTCCATTGAAATGGAAACCAACCAAAGTGTAAAAGGTATCAGTGACTCCGGAGAACCTATTTTCTTAACTCGTAAAGAAAGTACAAGTAACAAGTTTCTTCTCTATGTAAATGACAGCGAAGAAATCAACAATCAATCTATTGTTGTCATCCGGCAAGACTACCTTTTTAAGGATGGTGCAGCACATGTCGTAGACCAATTACCTTTATATATCAAAAAGGTGAAAGAAACAGATCCTGTTCCGGAAGGTGTCGACCACTCACAAGCTCCCACCTATAATCTGCCTGTGACTGAAGATGCCAATGTATATAGCGGCGCTTCCAATGGCAACTATAATGGGTATAACAAGTTAAATTATCTATGTAGCCGTTCTGGGCGTTACAGATATTCTTTTTTCAAATTCGCCTTATCTCAAGTAGACCTTATCGACAATCTTTTTTCGGCCAAATTATGTTTTAATGTCAAAAAAATAGTAGGCTCATTCGTTCCTTCGTGCGGTGTTTACGCAACGTCAAACGAATGGACGGAAAAAACACTGACTTACAGTAATCGTCCGGAATTCGGAGCGGAAATTTCTATCTCTGACCTGTCAACGGACTGGAACGAAATCAATATCACACAATATATCAAAAATGCTTATGACAATTCAGAAGCAGAAATCTCTTTCGGTTTAAAATTGCTGAACGGTCAGACAATCAGTAATTCTCAAGTAGAAATACATCCGCGTGAAACATCTTCTACAAACTTAAATAATAGTCCTAATGCTGCCTATATCAAATTACAAGGTGCCACCGACAGTGAGCTTCAACTAGATCATAATCAAATAATAAAAGGGAGTATCGGCGGCATCATCACATTAACCAAAGCACACTTGCAGATGTCTGCCGGGCCCAATGCACAATATACATATGATGACAACAATATTATTTTTATCATAGAGCAATTGCCAGTCAATGGCACACTTGTACGTAACGGACTTCCAATGGGCAAATCGGCACAATTCACACAGGCCGAAATAGCAGCCGGTATAGTGAAGTACATCCACAACGGTCAAGGTACAACAGATACCTTTACGCTCAAAGTACAAGATTACACTGGAGGAGTATATGCATCACGACTATCCATGCAAATCAGTCTTCAATAATAAAAACAAAACTGTCATACTTATAAAATAGAAAAGGAATGCCAAACTCTTGTAAACAAAAGCAATATTTCATATCGCTGACGATTCTAGCCGGAATGTTTTTTATATTCGGATTTGTATCATGGGTCAACTCCATCCTGATTCCTTATTTCCGTATCGCTTGCGAACTAACCCATTTCGAATCCTATTTCGTGGCTTTTGCTTTTTATATAGCCTATTTTGTCATGGCTATTCCTTCGGGAATCCTCCTGAAGAAAGTAGGTTTCAAACGAGGAATCATGTATGGTTTTATGTTGACGGCATTAGGAGCTTTTCTTTTTGTTCCGGCTGCTTTAGTTCGACAATTTGAAATATTCCTGATCGGCCTATTTTCTATTGGAACAGGCTTGGCTATTTTACAAACCGCTGCCAACCCCTATGTAACGATCATCGGTCCTATTGAGAGCGCCGCCCGACGAATCAGCATCATGGGAATATGCAACAAGTTCGCCGGGATTATTTCTCCACTCATTTTCGCAGCTTTAATTTTAAAAGCAGACGACAGTGAACTTTTCAGCCTCATAGAATCTGGCACATTGGATGCAATAACTAAAAGTGCCATACTTGATGAGTTAATACAACGCGTCATTGTACCTTATGCCATACTAGGGGGGCTATTAGTATTAGCCGGAATCGGAATCCGCTATTCCATATTGCCGGAGATTAATACAGATGAACAAAATGCAACTGACGAAAAAGAGAACGGGCATAACTCTAAAAAAAGTATTTTCGATTTTCCTTATCTTATATTAGGAGCTTTAGCTATTTTCTTCCATGTAGGGACACAGGTAATTGCTATAGATACCATCATCAACTACGCCAATTCAATGGGAATAGACTTGCTTGAAGCAAAAGTATTCCCCTCATATACATTAGCTTGTACTATGATTGGCTATATATTAGGCATCCTTATAATTCCCAAATATGTCTCACAGACAAAGGCATTGATTATATGTACCGTATTAGGATTGTTGCTTTCATTCGGAGTTGTATTCGCTGATTTCAACGTGACTCTATTCGGACATCAAGCAAATATTTCCATCTTCCTGCTTTGTGCACTCGGCTTCCCGAATGCTTTAATCTATGCCGGGATTTGGCCTTTATCTATCCACGGGCTGGGCAAGTTCACCAAGACAGGTTCTTCACTACTAATTATGGGACTTTGCGGAAATGCCATTTTACCATTGATATACGGTTATTTTGCTGAAGTATATGATCTGCGCATTGGCTACTGGATATTAATTCCGTGTTTCCTTTATCTGATATTCTTTGCAACCAAAGGCCATAAAATCAATTCCTGGAAACGAAACTATTGATAAAAAGACATACTTCATACAATGAAAAGACTTATTATTACCAACGGAAAAATCATTTTACCTACAAGCATAGAAACTGATAAAATACTGATATGTATAAATCAGAAAATCAGGCAAATTGTAGCGAGCAATGAATTTATGCCTCAACCCGATGACCAAATAATAGATGCTGCCGGCAATTACGTAGCACCTGGGTTCATCGATATGCACATTCATGGCGGTGGCGGCCACGATTTCATGGATGGCACCGTAGAGGCGTTTCTAGGCATAGCAGAAACTCATGCGAAATATGGAACTACTTCCATGGTTCCCACTACACTGACATGCTCTGACACAGAATTAATGAATACGTTTGCTACCTATCGGAAAGCTAAAGTCCTCAACACAAAAGGAGCAAAGTTCATCGGTTTACATTTAGAAGGACCTTACTTCTCCCCCAAACAAAGCGGAGCACAAGATCCTACATACTTGAAGAAGCCACAACCGGAAGAATATAACGCCATTTTAGAATCTTCGGAAGATATTATACGCTGGAGTGTCGCTCCTGAATTGGAGGGAGCTATTAAAATGGGACATGTTTTACAAGAGCACCACATACTTCCTTCTATTGCCCATACCGATGCGATCTATGAAGAAGTAACACAAGCATATAAAGCCGGTTATACGCATATAACCCATTTATATTCAGCGATGTCATCTGTCACACGCAGAAATGCCTTTCGCTATGCAGGAGTAGTAGAAGCTGCATACCTAATTGATGATATGACAGTGGAAATCATAGCCGACGGTATCCATCTCCCTAAACCATTACTACAATTTGTTTACAAATTTAAAGGAGCTGACAAGATAGCTCTCTGTACTGACGCCATGCGGGGAGCAGGTATGCCTGACGGAGAATCCATATTAGGAAGTCTGGCTAACGGACAAAAAGTAATCATCGAAGACGGAGTAGCCAAAATGCCTGACCGTTCCGCATTTGCAGGAAGTGTAGCCACCACTAACCGTCTGGTCAGAACAATGATACAACTGGCCGACGTCAGTCTCATCAATGCCATTCGTATGATGACACTTACTCCTGCCCGTATCCTCCATATCGACAAGTCAAAAGGTTCACTGGAGGCCGGGAAAGATGCGGACATCGTTATTTTCGATAATCAAATTAATATCATTCACACAATATCAGAAGGCCATGTTATCTATAGTAAATGAAACTGAAACCAAAGTATTTCAACAAAATCAATTAACTGTCAAAATCTACCCAACCGTTCAGCAAATGGGAAAAGCCGCCGCTCAAGAAGTAGCTGACAGAATATGCAATTTATTGGAAGGAAAAGCTGAAATCAATATGATATTTGCCGCAGCTCCTTCACAAGAAGAATTTCTACATCACTTGATCAGCGATCAGCGAATTAGCTGGAACAGAATCAACGCTTTTCACATGGACGAATATATTGGAGTGCTGCCTGATGCGCCGCAAAGTTTCGGAAACTTCCTCCGAATACGTATTTTTGATAAGGTACCTTTCAAGAATGTCTATTATTTAAACGGGCATGCTACTGATCTGGAAGAGGAATGTACACGATACACCAGTTTATTGTCACAATTCCCCACTGATATTGTCTGTTTAGGAATCGGTGAAAATGGACACATTGCTTTCAACGACCCTGATGTTGCCAATTTCAACGATCACAAACTAGTAAAGATAGTAAAACTTGATCATGTGTGCCGCCAGCAACAAGTCAATGAAAAATGTTTTGAGACACTTGAACAGGTGCCTACGGAAGCTTTAACTCTTACTATACCGGCATTATTAAAAGCCAAATGGATGTTTTGCATCGTGCCTTTCAAGAATAAGGCTCAAGCTGTCTATCGCACAATCCATGGAGATATTTCTGAAAAATGTCCGGCCAGTATATTGCGGAGAAAAGAAAAATCTTCGTTATATTTGGACACAGAAAGTGCACAGTTACTCAATTTATAACTTCTAATATTTTAATTGAAAAGAATTATGAAAAACAAACTATGTCTACTTCTTATTTTATCAAGTTTCGTTTTGAATATTCATGCACAAAAATCTATACGGATAGGAATTATCGGTCTAGATACTTCCCATTCAGTAGCCTTTACAGATTTAATTAATGGAGATAAAGACAATGCTTTTGCCAAAGGCTTTAGAATCGTTGCGGCCTATCCGTATGGTTCAAAAACTATTGAATCCAGCGCTAAACGTATTCCAGGTTATATTAAGAAAGTAGAACAACAAGGAGTAGAGATTGTATCTTCAATCAGTGAGTTATTGGATAAAGTAGATTGTGTACTTTTAGAAACAAATGATGGCAGGCTTCATCTCGAACAAGCTATCGAAGTCTTCAAATCAGGAAAAATCTGCTATATTGATAAACCGATCGGCTCAACATTAGGCGAAGCCATTGCTATCTTCGAGATGGCAGAAAAATATAAGGTCCCTATTTTTTCTTCTTCAGCATTAAGATACTCTCCACAAAATCAGAAATTAAGAAACGGAGAATTTGGAGATATTATAGGAGCCGACTGCTACTCTCCGCATAAAGTGGAACCTACACATCCGGATTTCGGTTTTTACGGAATACATGGAATAGAAACTCTATATACGATTATGGGAACCGGATGTGAATCAGTCAACCGAATGTCTTCAGAAAATGCAGACATTGTGGTCGGACGTTGGAAAGATGGACGAATCGGAACTTTCAGAGGAATAAAAAAAGGGCCTGCCATTTATGGAGGAACAGCGTTCGGCGCCAAAAAAGCTATTGAAGTAGGAGGTTATCAAGGATATAAAGTACTTCTTGAACAAATTTTGAATTTTTTCCAAACAGGAATCTCTCCTATCTCCAGAGAAGAAACAATTGAAATATTCACTTTCATGAAAGCATCCAATATGAGTAAAGAAGAGAATGGAAGAATTGTCACATTGGAAGAAGCTTACCAAAAAGGATGGAAAGACGCCCGGAAATTAATCAAAACCTATAATAAATAAGAAAATGAAATTTATATATAAAGGAATCGGGCTTATATCAATCTTATTTATAGTTGCTTCATGTTCTTTCTCCAAGAAACAGACTATGAATAAGGCGGAAGCCAATGATTCATGTAAAATAGAAGTAGTCGTTCTTGATCCAGGACATTTCCATGCCAGTCTGCTTCAGAAAGATGCATTAGCTGTTATTAATGATACCATCCGGATATACGCTCCTGAAGGAATAGGCGTCAATCAATACCTGGAAAGTATAGATTCTTACAACCATCGGCCAAAGTCTCCCACCACATGGAAGAAACAAGTATATACAGGCGAAGATTATCTCCAGAAAATGCTTTCAGATCATAAAGGTGATGTCGTAATTCTGGCTGGAAATAATCAGAAGAAGACACGATATATTATAGAATCTATCAAAGCCGGATATAATGTTCTTGCAGATAAGCCACTGGCTATTAACTCACAGGACTTCCAATTATTGACAGAGGCTTATCAGCTAGCACAACAAAAGGGACTCCTTTTATATGATTTGATGACGGAGCGATATGATATTCTCAACATCATAGAAAAAGAACTCTTACATCAAACAGAATTATTTGGAGAATTACAAAAAGGCTCACCGGACAACCCTTCTGTAATAATGGAAAGCGTACATCATTTCTTTAAAAAGGTTTCCGGTAAACCGCTGGTTCGTCCTGCATGGTACTATGATATAGCACAACAAGGAGAAGGAATTGCAGATGTAACAACACATTTGATAGATCTTATCAACTGGCAATGTTTTCCAGATGAAGCAATTCATTATCAATCGGATGTCAAAGTACTTTCGGCCAAACACTGGCCAACCCCAATCACATTGGCAGAGTTCAGCCAATCAACGCAAACAGACTCTTTCCCTATTTATCTGAATCAATACATAAAAAATGATGTATTGGAAGTTATGGCAAACGGAAGTCTCAACTACACCGTCAAAGGAATTTATATGGGAATGAAAGTCACATGGAATTATATGCCACCAGTTCATGGAGGAGATACGTTTACTTCTATCAAAAAAGGTAGCAAAGCAACTTTAAAAATTGTTCAAAATGAGAAGAATGGTTTTGTGAAAGAATTGTATATTCAGAAAAAGCCAAACATTGACAGCCATGCTTTTGAGACTCAATTACAAAAGACGATAGAACAACTTCAAGAAAGCTACCCGTTCTTATCCGTCAAAAATAAAAGTAACGGGATTTATCTTATTGATATACCACAGGAATACAGACTAGGACATGAAGAGCACTTCAGTAAAGTAGCAAAAGCTTTCCTGCATTATATACGTAACAAAAACATCCCGGAATGGGAAAACGAAAATACATTAACCAAATATTACATTACTACAACTGCTGTAGAAATGGCTAAGAAAGAAAATAAATAAGACAATAGGTGTTAGAGACAAGATGTAAATATTATAAAGATGAAGCCATGTTTCATGGCTTCATTCCTCATATCATGGGGACACGATTCGATATATTGCTTATTCATTCTGATGCAGAACGTTTAAACGGACTTTGGTACCATATCATCAACGAGCTGGAACGTTTGGATAAGATCTTGAACCGTTTTGATCCCCACAGTGAGGTCTCCGGAATTAATAAACATGCTTTGCAAAGTTATATTCAAATTAGCAAAGAACTGGAGGAAATATTGCAACTTTGCCAATATTATTACGAAAACACCTTTCATCTATTTGACATTACATTAAAAGATTTCTCCAAAATACAAATTCACGACCATCAACGCATTTCCTTTGCATCTTCCACTATTTCACTCGATTTCGGAGGCTTTGCCAAAGGGTATGCTTTGAAGAAAATCAAAAGATTCATTGAACAAGAGAACGTCAACCATGCATTTGTCAATTTCGGTAATAGCTCCATTCTGGGCATGGGACATCATCCTTATGGAGACAGTTGGAAAGTGAGTTTTCTGAATCCGTATAACCAGTCTCTTTTAAATGAGTTCAACCTTCAAAATACAGCATTATCCACTTCCGGTAATACGCTGCAATATACCGGACACATTATGAATCCACTTACGGGTTTATTTAATGAACAACGAAAAGCAAGCTCTATCATATCTACAGATCCGTTAGAGGCTGAAATTCTAAGTACCGTATGGATGATTGCGAATAAAGAACAACAGCAATTACTCACAGAGAATTTTAAAGATATACAAGCAACCCTATATGATTTATAACATGAAAGACAATAAAAAAGAAGGAGTAGACTTAGGGCTCAGACAATTTATAAAAAGTCTGGGATATGTTGCCGGAGGAACCGCTTTATTAGCTACCACTCCCTGGCTTACCTCCTGTACCCCCGAAAAATTGAAAGAGATTAAACATGAAAAAGCACGGATTGCTTTAATTGGCACAGGTTCCAGAGGGCAATACCACATCCATAACCTCAAGGAAATACCTCATGCACAAATTGTAGCCGTGTGTGACAATTATGCTCCCAATCTTCAGCAAGCATTGGAGCTTTGCCCGGATGCCAAGTCCTATACAGACTACCGTAAGCTGCTGGAATCGAAAGACATTGATGGAGTCATCATATCCACACCACTAAACTGGCACGCACCTATTGTGTTGGACGCATTAGCTGCCGGCAAACATGTCTTCTGTGAAAAAGCAATGGCACGCACCCTTGACGAGTGCAAGGCTATCTATGACACTTACAACCAGTCTGAAAAAGTACTCTACTTTTGTATGCAACGAATGTATGACGAGAAGTATATCAAAGGGATGCAAATGATTCATTCCGGACTGATCGGAGATGTGGTAGGAATGCGCTGTCATTGGTTCAGAAATGCAGACTGGCGTCGTCCTGTTCCTTCACCGGAATTGGAGCGCAAAATCAATTGGAGATTATATAAAGCCAGTTCGGGCGGACTAATGACCGAACTGGCTTGTCATCAATTAGAAGTATGTAACTGGGCAGCTAAAAGAATGCCGGTAAGTATCATGGGGATGGGTGATATTGTTTACTGGAAAGACGGTCGTGAAGTATACGATAGTGTAAATGTGACTTACCGATATTCCGATGGAACCAAGATTGCCTATGAATCTTTGATTTCCAATAAGTTCAATGGTATGGAAGACCAGATTCTAGGTCACAAAGGTACAATGGAAATGGCTAAAGGTATTTATTACCTGGAAGAAGATCATTCTACTTCGGGTATCCGCCAATTAATCGATCAGGTAAAAGACAAAGTTTTTGCCGCCATCCCAACGGCAGGCCCCAGCTGGCGACCGGAAACGAAAATGGAATACACTCCACATTTCATCATTGACGGAGATATTCACGTTAACAGTGGTTTAAGTATGATCGGAGCAGACAAAGACGGATCGGATATCATTCTATCCTCTTTCTGCCAATCTTGTATCACTGGAGAGAAAGCACAGAATGTAGTAGAAGAGGCTTATTGTTCTACGGTCCTTTGCTTACTTGGGAATCAAGCAATGGATGAACAACGCCATATCCTCTTCCCCGACGAATATAAAATACCCTATATGAAATTCTAAACTATGAAAGATATTATTATCACCTCAAAAAAGTTGAAACAAGAAAGGAATATCTTTCTTCTAAGTTTCCTGCTTGCATTTATCATCAACGTAATTGCAATCATTATCTATTCCCGCCCATGGATTGAAATAATATCCCAAATCGGGTATGTCATCGTGATTAGTTTTTTCATCTATCTTATCTTATGGATTCCCCGAGGAATCCTGATATTCTTGAGTCACCTTTTCCGAAGAAAAAAATAAGAGATTTACGTTTTTTGAAGGAGAATTGACGGAAAAGCTCATTCACATATTCTAATAACAACCTAATTTTGGAGAAAAATAGATACTATGACAACAAGAAGAGATTTTATCAAAAAAACAGTAGCAGGTACAGCTGCACTTTCATTAGGAAGCATACTTCCAGGATTCGGTTCAAGCCGTTATCAAGATATTCTGGGAGCTAACGAAAAAATACGTATCGGAGTCATTGGAGTGAATTCGAGAGGTAAGGCCCTGGCGCAAGGATTTGCCAAACTTCCAGATTGTGAAGTAACTTACATTTGTGATGTGGACTCAAGAGCATTAGAAAAATGCCAGGCTGCTATCCACAAAATAACCGGACGTACTCCCAAAGGAGAAAAAGACATTCGTAAGATGTTAGAGTCGAACGATTTTGAAGCAGTGGTGATTGCCACCCCTGACCATTGGCATGCCAAAGCGGCCATTATGGCTATGCAGGCCGGAAAGCATGTTTATCTGGAAAAACCGACCAGTCATAATCCGGCAGAAAATGAAATGCTGGTTCGAGCCGCTTTGAAATATAACCGGATTGTTCAAGTGGGTAACCAACGCCGCTCCTTTCCCAATGTAATTAAAGCTATGGAAGAAATAAAATCCGGTTCTATCGGAAAAGTGAGATATGCCAAATCTTGGTATGTCAATAATCGCCCTTCCATTGGAACAGGGAAAGTTGTTCCTGTACCTGATTATCTGGATTGGGATTTATGGCAAGGTCCTGCCCCACGTGTTGCAGATTTCAAAGATAATTTCATCCATTATAACTGGCATTGGTTCTGGAATTGGGGAACAGGTGAAGCACTCAACAATGGAACCCACTTTGTTGATATACTCCGCTGGGGATTGGGCGTAGATTATCCTACAAAGGTTGATTCTATCGGAGGTCGGTATCGTTTTCAAGACGACTGGCAAACTCCTGACACACAACTCATCACCTTCCAATTTGGCGACGAAGCATCTTTTTCATGGGAAGGACGTAGTTGTAATACGATGCCGGTAGACGGATATGGAGTAGGAACCGCATTTTATGGAGAAACCGGAACTCTCTTCATTGGCGGTGGCAATGAATATAAAATTGCAGATATAAAAGGTAAAACGATTAAAGAGGTAAAAAGTGATTTAAAATTTGAGACCGGCAATCTGTTGAATCCATCCGAAAAGCTGGATGCCTTCCACTTCCGAAACTGGTTTGATGCCATTCGCAAAGGAACAAAGTTAAATTCCGGAATTGTAGATGCCTGTATCAGTACCCAGTTGGTACAATTAGGTAACATTGCCCAACGTGTCGGACATTCATTACAGATTGATCCGGGAAGTGGACGAATTCTCAACGATTTGGAAGCCAATAAACTTTGGGGAAGAGAGTACGAAAAAGGTTGGGAAATACGGGTTTAAATCATGTCCCCATTTCTCGTTTTTTCATCAGGTTATAATTTTACAGAAAGGCATGTCTTTGATAGGATATGCCTTTCTGTTTTCCTTCCGTAAAGCTGATTTATACCCTTTTAACACACGGAATATTCACCGTTTTTCATCGAAATCTCTTTTATTTTTGTATTTTTGCGTGCGTATGCGTTAAAATTATAGTATATACGAATTTTATGAGTGACGAAATCAACGAGATAACGGAAGAACATTCAGACTACAAACCGGCGGACGCGCGGGACGAAAGCGTAAAACATCAGTTAACAGGCATGTACCAGAATTGGTTTCTGGACTATGCTTCATATGTTATTCTGGAACGTGCCGTACCTCACATCAATGACGGTTTAAAGCCTGTGCAACGTCGTATCCTGCATTCTATGAAACGTCTGGATGACGGGCGGTATAACAAAGTGGCAAATATTGTGGGACACACCATGCAGTTCCACCCCCACGGTGATGCTTCTATCGGGGATGCCCTGGTACAGTTGGGACAAAAAGACCTGTTAATTGACTGTCAGGGTAACTGGGGTAATATCCTCACCGGAGACGGTGCGGCTGCTCCCCGTTATATCGAGGCGCGTTTATCCAAGTTTGCGCTGGATGTTGTCTTCAATCCCAAAACTACCGAATGGAAATTATCATACGACGGACGAAATAAGGAACCAGTCACTCTTCCTGTGAAATTCCCGTTATTACTGGCGCAGGGAGTGGAAGGTATCGCCGTTGGACTTTCTTCCAAGATATTGCCGCATAACTTCAACGAACTTTGTGATGCTTCCATCAGCTATCTGCGTGGGGAAGAATTCCAACTGTATCCCGATTTCCAGACAGGCGGCTCGATTGATGTAGCCAAATACAACGACGGAGAACGTGGCGGAGCAGTGAAAGTACGTGCCAAGATCAACAAGATTGATAACAAAACACTTGCAATCACAGAGATCCCTTATGGGAAAACCACTACAACAGTGATCGACTCTATCCTGAAAGCTGTTGATAAAGGAAAAATCAAAATTCGCAAGGTAGACGATAACACAGCTGCCAACGTAGAAATATTAGTGCATCTGGCACCAGGTACATCATCGGACAAAACAATCGATGCATTGTACGCATTCACCGATTGCGAAGTAAGTATCTCACCCAACTGCTGCGTGATTGACGACAGCAAACCTCATTTCCTCACTGTCAGCAAAGTCTTGAAAAAGTCGGCAGACAACACGCTGGATTTGCTAAAGCAGGAACTGGAAATCAAGAAAAACGAAATACTGGAAGCGTTGCACTTTGCTTCGCTCGAAAAGATATTTATCGAAGAACGCATCTATAAGGACAAAGAGTTCGAACAATCCAAAGATATGGACGCAGCTTGTGCTCATATTGACGAACGCCTGACGCCTTATTATCCGAAATTTATCCGTGAAGTAACCAAAGAGGATATTCTCAAACTGATGGAAATCAAAATGGGACGTATTCTGAAATTCAATTCGGACAAAGCGGATGAACTAATTGCCAGGATGAAAGAAGAAGTGGCCGAGATTGATAATCATCTGGCTCACATCGTAGATTATACCGTCAACTGGTATCAGATGTTAAAAAACAAATACGGTAAGAACTTCCCGCGCCGTACGGAACTGCGTAACTTCGACACCATCGAAGCTGCCAAAGTAGTAGAAGCAAACGAGAAACTTTATATCAACCGCGAAGAAGGATTTATCGGAACAGCCTTGAAAAAAGACGAGTTCGTGGCATGTTGTTCGGATATCGATGATGTCATTATCTTCTTCCGCGACGGTAAGTATATCGTTACTCCTGTTGCCGACAAGAAATTCGTCGGCAAAAACGTTCTCTATGTCAATGTATTCAAGAAGAACGATAAACGTACGATCTACAATGTAGCCTACCGCGACGGAAAAGAAGGAACGACATACGTAAAACGTTTCGCCGTGACCTCTGTAGTTCGCGACCGCGAATATGATGTCACACAGGGAACTCCCGAATCACGGATTACCTATTTCAGCGCCAACCCGAATGGAGAAGCCGAAATCATCAAGGTGACACTGAAACCGAATCCGCGTGTACGCCGTATCATTTTCGAGCATGATTTCAGTGAGGTCAGCATCAAGGGACGTCAGGCACGAGGCGTGATTCTTACCCGCTTGCCGGTACATAAGATATCCCTGAAACAAAAAGGAGGTTCTACGCTCGGTGGACGTAAAGTATGGTTTGACCGTGACATACTCCGCCTCAACTATGACGGACGAGGTGAATATCTGGGTGAATTCCAAAGCGACGACAGCATATTGATTGTTCTGAACAACGGTGATTTCTATACTACCAACTTCGACTTGAGCAACCACTATGAAGATAATGTAAGCATCGTGGAGAAATTTGATCCTAACAAGATATGGACTGCCGCGCTTTACGATGCCGACCAACAGAATTATCCGTATCTGAAACGTTTCTGTTTTGAGGCCTCTAACCGTAAACAGAACTACTTGGGAGAAAATAAGAACAACCGTCTGATCCTGCTGACCGACGAGTACTATCCTCGCCTGGAAGTTATATTTGGCGGACACGACAATTTCCGTGATCCGTTGAATATCGATGCGGATGAATTCATTGCTGTCAAAGGTTTCAAAGCCAAGGGAAAACGTATCACTACCTATGCAGTGGAGACGATCAATGAGCTTGAACCAACTCGCTTCCCCGAACCCTCACAAGAACAACAGGAAGCTCCTGAAGAGGAGCCGGAAAATCTGGATCCGGACAGCGGCAAAAGCGAAGGCGATATTATTGATGAAATCACCGGGCAGATGAAATTATTCTGATGAAGAAAAAACTAATATACTTGGGGCTGACAGGTTGCATCCTGTTCGCCCTTTGCACAAGATTACAAGCGCAGATCGACAGTCTGCAAGCCCATCGGTATGTAACACGTGCCACCATGTATGGTATCGGATTTACTAACGTTTTCGACACCTATCTTTCACCGCAGGAATACAAAGGTATCGACTTCCGTGTTTCCCGTGAGTTGATTCGGATGACCAAGTTGTTTGATGGAAATGTATCTGTGCAGAACTTCTTTCAAGCAGACATCGGCTATACGCACAACCGGGCTGATAACAATAACACTTTCTCCGGATTAGTCAACTGGAACTATGGATTACATTACCAGTTCCGCCTGACAGATAATTTCAAATTATTAGCCGGAGGATTGATAGATGTCAACGGAGGCTTTGTCTATAATCTCCGGAACACCAACAATCCGGCATCCGCACGGGCATACGTCAATCTGGATGCCTCCGGAATGGCTATTTGGCACCTGAAAATCAAACGGTATCCGATGGTACTTCGTTATCAGGTCAATCTGCCGGTTATGGGAGTGATGTTCTCTCCCCACTACGGACAATCTTATTACGAGATATTCTCTTTGGGAAATTCGAGCGGAGTGATAAAATTCACCTCCCTGCACAATCAACCTTCGTTGCGACAGATGCTCTCCGTCGATCTGCCGATAGGATATACGAAAATGCGCTTCAGCTACCTGGCTGATTTGCAGCAATCCAACGTTAACAATATCAAGACACATACCTACTCACACGTATTCATGGTAGGATTTGTGAAAGACCTATACCGTATCCGAAATAAGAAAGGAACCGCTCTTCCTTCATCGGTTAGAGCTTACTAAGAGAACAAAATTTAATGTTGAAACTTCAAGTGAGAGATCAATTAATGATGAGAAATAAGATCAAACAAATACTTTGGCTGCTCTGCTGCCTTCCGGTGCTGACTGGTTGCATTGGGGAAGATGACTACGCCAATGATCCCAGAGGTAATTTCGAACAACTATGGAAGATCATTGACGAACAGTATTGTTTCCTGGATACGAAAGGTATTGACTGGGATGCTGTTCATGACAAATACAGCAGACTGATTATTCCGTCGATGTCCAATGATGACCTGTTCGACATCCTAAGTCAAATGCTTTATATCTTGAAAGACGGGCATGTCAATCTATCTTCTGCCAGTCGTATTTCTTATTACGATGCATGGTATCAGGGCTACCCCTGGAATTATAGAGAAGATATTCTTTATAACTATTATCTGGGTAGTGCCAATTCAGGCTATCGCACATCCGCTGGTCTTAAATATAAAATATTCGACAATAACATAGGATACATACGTTATGAAAGTTTCAGTGCCGGAGTTGGAGATGGCAATTTGGATGAGGTCCTTTACTATTTACAAATCTGCAATGGATTAATTATCGATGTCCGTGATAACGGAGGAGGTAATCTAACCAATTCTTCACGCATAGCTGCCCGGTTCACTGATAAACTGGCACTAACAGGATATATCCAACATAAGACAGGTCCGGGACACAATGATTTCTCAGAGATGGAACCCATTTATTTAGAACCCTCCAACAGTATTCGTTGGCAAAAAAAGGTCGTGATACTAACCAATCGTCGATGTTATAGTGCCACAAATGATTTTGTTAACATAATGCGCAGCTTAAACAATGATAACGAGGATAAAAGAATCATCCAGCTGGGCGATCAGACTGGTGGTGGATCAGGGCTGCCATTTTCATCAGAATTACCCAATGGCTGGAGCGTCCGCTTCTCTGCCAGCCCCCACTTTGATAAGTATGGAAAGTCATTGGAGGATGGAATAAAACCTGATGTATATGTAAATATGGATAAGATTCTGGAAGAAGGGATAGAGCAGGGCGACATAGAATCACAAAAGAAAGATCCACTGATTGAAAAGGCATTCGAAATCTTAAGTGAATAACTTTATTGCCGAATTATTTGCCAAATCAGAAAATCTTCCTATCTTTGCACCGCTAAACAAAAAAGCTACACATGCGGATGTGGCGTAATTGGTAGCCGCGCCAGACTTAGGATCTGGTGCCGTGAGGCGTGTAGGTTCGAGTCCTATCATCCGCACTAAAAATAAACTAGAAGCCTTCAAGATACTATCTTGGAGGCTTTTTAATTGGTTAGACATGAATAAACATCAACTTTGCTGCATCGGTCACATCACATTAGACAAAGTAGTCACTCCCCAAAACACTGTCTATATGCCGGGAGGAACGGCTTTTTATTGTTCACATGCCATCCGCCATTTTAACGACATCAATTACGCTTTAGTAACAGCAGTTGGTGCCACTGAAATGAACGTCGTGGAGCAACTACGTGAAATGGGTATTCATGTAACCGCCCTGCCAAGCAAATATTCCGTATACTTCGAGAATATCTATGGCGCCAATCCGGACGACCGTACTCAACGTGTATTAGCGAAAGCCGATCCGTTCACTGCCGGTCAGCTGAAAGATATAGATGCGCAAATCTACCATCTCGGCTCTCTGCTGGCAGATGACTTCTCGTTGGAAGTTATCAAAGACCTATCTCAAAAAGGGTTGATTGCAGTAGACTCACAAGGCTATTTACGTGAAGTGCGTGACACTCACGTCTATCCGGTGGACTGGACAGATAAGCGGGAAGCTTTGCAATATATCCATTTCCTGAAAGTCAACGAGCACGAGATGGAAGTGCTGACAGGTCTTTCCGATCCGCATGAAGCTGCCCGTCAATTATACGAATGGGGCGTGAAAGAAGTGCTTGTCACCTTGGGAAGCATGGGATCACTTATTTTCGACGGAAAAGACTTCTATCGTATTCCGGCTTATAAACCCAAAGAAGTGATAGATGCAACAGGGTGTGGAGACACATATACCATCGGATATCTATACCAACGGGTATCAGGAGCCGGCATTGAAGAAGCAGGACGTTTTGCAGCCGCCATGTCAACTTTAAAAATAGAGAAATCAGGTCCTTTCAATGGCAGCAAAGAAGATGTCATTCAATGTATGACCACTGCGGAACAGATGTTTTAAAACAGGAAATCACAGAACGAACAGCGTATACATAGGATATACCTTCCCCGACGGGTAATCCTCATCCTATTATTCAGGCACGAACAACACCGGTTCGTGCCTGAACCTTTTTCAACAGTCACCTCCCTTTTAGTGTTAAAATCAACCATTCCCTCTTTTTTCCAAAATCTTTTTTGAATTTCGTTTGTTTCCTTTGTTACTCTCGCCAAAAGACGGCAGAAAAAAGACTTCAACCTAAATAATAACAAATGGAAAAATTTAATGCAATGAGGACTAGACTTTTACAACATCTTCAGAAAAAAGCCATCAGGTCAAGGAGCATCATGACGCTTGTTTGCCTGCTACTGGCCTCTGCATCAGCCTTTGCACAGACAAAGACGGTGACAGGAACAGTGACGGACGCTGCCAATGAACCATTGATCGGCGCATCGGTACTCGTACAAGGAACTTCCACCGGAACCATCACAGACATGGACGGTAAATATTCAATCTCTGTCACTCCGGAGGACGTATTGGTATTTTCATACGTGGGGATGACTTCGCAAACCATTAAGGTGGGGGCACAGAATGTCATCAATGTCACTTTAAAAGAAGATTCACAAGTACTAGCCGAAACAGTCGTTATCGGATACGGTAGTGCAAAGAAAAGAGACTTGACAGGTTCTATCACCAATGTCAAAGGAGAAGAGTTAGCCAACAAACCGGCAATGAATCCGCTGTCTTCCCTTCAGGGGAAAGTGGCAGGTGTGCAGATTGTAAACTCCGGACGAGCCGGATCGGACCCGGAAATCCGTATTCGCGGAACAAACTCCATCAACGGATATAAACCGCTGTACATTGTCGACGGATTATTCAATGACAACATCAATTTCCTGAATCCGGAGGACATCGAATCTATGGAAATCCTGAAAGACCCGTCATCTCTGGCTATCTTCGGTGTTCGCGGTGCGAATGGTGTCATCATCATTACCACAAAGAAAGCCAAAGAGGGACAGACACTGGTCAATATTAATACTTCTTTCGGTTTCAAGAAAGTAGTGGATAAAGTGAAACTGGTGAATGGTTCACAATTCAAGGAACTATATAACGAACAGCTCGCCAATCAGAAAGATGACCCTTTCGATTATACCGGCTGGGATGCCAATACCGACTGGCAAGACGAAATTTTCCAAACTGCTTTCATTACAAACAATAACATCAGTATTACAGGGGCTTCGCCCAAACATAGTTTCTATCTGGGTGTAGGCTACTCTTACGAACAAGGCAACATCGAGCATGAGAAATTCAGCAAGGTAACCATCAACGCAAGTAATGATTATAAGATTACGGACTTTTTGAAAGTCGGTTTCCAATTCAACGGTGCACGTATGCTTCCTGCAGATTCCAAACAGGTGTTGAATGCTCTACGTGCAACTCCTATCGCTCCGGTGTATAATAACGAATACGGATTATATACGGCTCTGCCCGAATTCCAGAAAGCGCAGATCAACAACCCGATGGTAGACGTCGAATTGAAAGCGAATACTACCAAAGCGGAGAACTACCGGGCCTCCGGTAACATTTATGGTGAGGTAGACTTCCTGAAACATTTCACGTTCAAAGCAATGTTCTCCATGGATTATGCGTCGAACAACGGACGGACGTATACACCGATCGTAAAAGTATACGATGCCGCTGTCAACGGAGGGATCTCTACTTTGGGAACAGGCAAGACCGAGGTCAGCCAGTTTAAAGAGAATGAAACAAAAGTTCAGAGCGACTATTTATTGACATACACCAACAGCTTTGATAATGGAAATCATAACCTGACAGCTACCGCCGGTTTTACTACCTATTATAATTCGTTGAGCCGATTGGACGGAGCACGCAAGCAGGGGGTCGGACTGGTTATTCCGGATAATCCGGACAAATGGTTTGTTAGCATCGGCGATGCGGCTACCGCTACCAATGGAAGTACTCAATGGGAACGCAGTACATTATCCGTACTTGCACGTGTGATCTACAACTATAAAGGTAAATATCTGTTCAACGGATCTTTCCGCCGGGATGGTTCTTCCGCTTTCTCCTACACAGGCAATGAATGGCAGAACTTCTTCTCACTGGGTGGAGGTTGGTTGATGTCTGAAGAAGAATTTATGAAAGACATCAAATGGCTGGATATGTTGAAAATCAAAGCATCTTACGGTACGTTAGGAAACCAGAACCTGGATAAAGCCTATCCTGCCGAACCCTTATTGACCAATGCTTATTCGGCCGTATTCGGTAAACCGTCCATCATTTATCCCGGATACCAGCTTGCCTATCTTCCTAATCCTAACCTGCGTTGGGAAAAAGTAGAAGCCTGGGAAGCCGGATTTGAAACGAACCTGCTTCGCAACCGCTTGCATTTTGAGGGTGTTTACTATAAGAAGAACACCAAAGATTTGTTAGCCGAAGTTCCCGGGATTTCCGGAACTATCCCCGGTATCGGAAACTTGGGAGAGATTCAGAATAAAGGAGTGGAAATGGCTGTAACCTGGCGCGATCAGATTGGTGATTGGGGATATTCCGTCAGTGCCAACCTGACTACTATCAAGAATGAGGTAAAAAGTCTTGTTCAGGAAGGATATTCCATCATTGCCGGAGATAAGCAGCAAAGTTACACAATGGCAGGTTATCCTATCGGATATTTCTATGGTTACAAAGTGGCAGGCGTTTATCAGTCACAAGCAGATATTGACGCATCACCCAAAAATACACTGGCTACCGTTACCCCCGGTGACCTGAAATTCGCCGATGTGAACGGTGACGGAGAAATCACCCCGGAAGACCGTACCATGATAGGCAACCCGACTCCAAAGGTCACTTACGGTTTTTCTCTCGGAGTAGACTACAAGAATTGGTCATTAGGCATCGACATGATGGGACAAGGCGGAAACAAGATTTTCCGTACATGGGATAACTACAATTTTGCCCAGTTCAACTACCTGGAACAACGTTTGGACCGCTGGCACGGAGAAGGTACGTCCAACACCCAACCGTTGCTGAACACCAAACATTCCATCAACAACCTCAACTCTGACTATTACATTGAGGACGGCAAATTCTTCCGTATCCGTAATGTACAGTTAGCATATACGTTCGACAAGAGCTTAATTTCCAAAATACGTCTGCAAGCTCTGAAAGTCTATGTCAACATACAGAACTTGAAGACATGGAAACATAACACCGGATATACTCCCGAACTTGGAGGAACTGCCACCGCATTCGGAGTAGATAACGGCAGTTATCCTGTACCTGCAGTCTATACCTTCGGTATCAACCTAACATTCTAGTGACAAGGTGCCACTGCCAGTTTTCCATGCGGAACACAACTTTAATCTTTAAAACTATCATTATATGAAACTGAATAAATATATATTTGCAACCCTTATTACTTCAACTACATTATTTCTAGGTAGTTGTAGTGACTTTCTGGATCGTAGTCCGCAAGGACAGTTCACGGAAGATGATAATCCGAACGCACTGGTCAACGGTAAGATTTATAATGTGTATACGCTGATGCGTAACTATGATGTCACTGCCGGACCTCCTGCGCTTGCCATCCACTGTTTCCGTTCCGAAGACTCGGAAAAAGGAAGTATTTCCAGTGACGGTTCTGACGTGGCCGAAATGTACGACGACTTCGTATACACACCGACCAACGGCCTGCTGGGTGCTTATTGGGGAAGGAATTATGCCATCATTTACCAATGTAATGACATCCTTACCGCTATTGCAGAGAAAGAGACAGCCGGACAGACAGAAGCTGAAGATATTATCAACAAAGGAGAAGCCTCTTTCTTCCGCGCTTATTGTTACTTCAATCTGGTAAGAGCTTTCGGCGAAGTTCCTTTGGTGACTTACAAAATCAACGACGCTTCGGAAGCCAATATCCCGAAGACAACCGCTGATAAAATCTATGAGCAGATTGACAAGGACCTGAAAACAGCAGAAGAGTCATTGCCGGAAACATGGAGTAGCGAATACACCGGACGACTGACTTGGGGAGCTGCCCGTTCCTTACACGCGCGTACTTATATGATGCGCAACGACTGGAACAATATGTACACAGCCTCCACCGATGTCATCAAAAAGGGGCTCTACAACTTAAAGACTCCGTATAATGAGATTTTCACGGATGATGGTGAAAATAACGGAGGTTCCATATTCGAGTTGCAATGTACAGCCACTGCCGCCCTTCCTCAAAGCGATGTTATCGGTAGCCAGTTCTGTGAAGTACAGGGTGTGCGCGGAGCAGGTCAATGGGACTTGGGCTGGGGATGGCACATGGCAACAGAATACATGGCGCAAGCCTACGAACAGGGTGATCCACGCAAAAATTCCACCCTACTCTACTTCCGCCACTCGGACAGCGAGCCTATCACTCCGGAAAACACCAACGAGCCATACGGCGAATCTCCGGTTTCTCCAGCAATGGGTGCTTACTTTAACAAGAAAGCCTATACCGACCCGGCTTTGCGTAAAGAATATACCAACAAAGGATTCTGGGTAAACATTCGTCTGATCCGCTACGCAGATGTACTGCTGATGGGAGCCGAATCAGCTAATGAAAAAGGTATTCCGGGTGAAGCAATCGACTATTTGGAACAAGTACGCGCACGCGCCAGAGGCACCAATACCAATATATTACCTAAAGTGACGACTACCGATCAGGGAGAATTGCGTGAGGCCATCCGCCACGAACGCCGTGTGGAATTAGGGTTGGAATTCGACCGTTTCTATGACCTCGTTCGTTGGGGCATTGCAAAAGAAGTGTTGCACGCAGCCGGTAAAACCAATTATCAGGACAAAAACGCACTGCTTCCACTGCCGCAGACAGAGATCGACAAGTCTAAGGGAGTGTTAGTACAGAACCCCGACTACCAATAAGAAAGTTCCTCGGTGCCGAACGGTTGTTTCCTCGGTGCCGAAACTACTGTTTCTCGGTGTCGAACAATGTCCTCCTCGGTGCCGAACATTCAACGCATCAGGAGGACTTTATATGAATAGAGATAAAAGCAACTATAATAATATGATATACAAAAAGTTAAGTCTATCCGTCCTGTTGTTTGCCGCAGGTTTTCTAACCGCGTCGGCACAAAAGTCGCCACAGGATATGGATCGTTTCATCGACGTATTGATGAATAAAATGACGCTGGAAGAAAAAATCGGACAGTTAAACCTTCCTGTCACCGGAGAGATCACTACGGGACAAGCTAAAAGCAGCGACATCGCCGCAAAAATCAAGAAAGGCGAAGTGGGAGGATTGTTCAATCTGAAAGGAGTAGAGAAAATACGTGAAGTACAGAAACAAGCTGTGGAAGATTCCCGGCTGGGTATTCCGTTATTGTTCGGGATGGACGTTATTCACGGATACGAAACGATGTTCCCTATCCCGCTCGGTTTGTCTTGCACCTGGGACATGACAGCCATTGAAGAGTCTGCCCGCATTGCAGCCGTAGAGGCAAGTGCCGATGGAATCTCATGGACTTTCAGCCCGATGGTGGATATTTCACGTGACCCTCGTTGGGGACGCGTATCCGAAGGTAGTGGCGAAGACCCGTTTCTCGGTGCCATGATTGCCGAAGCAATGGTGCGCGGCTATCAGGGGAAAAACATGGAACGGAATGATGAAATCATGGCCTGCGTAAAACACTTTGCGTTATATGGGGCAGGCGAAGCCGGCCGCGACTATAACACCGTGGATATGAGCCGCCAACGAATGTTCAATGATTATATGCTGCCGTATGAAGCAGCCGTTGAAGCGGGTGTAGGCAGCGTGATGGCTTCTTTTAATGAAGTAGACGGTATTCCGGCCACTGCCAATAAATGGCTGATGACGGATATTCTCCGCGGACAGTGGGGATTCAACGGTTTTGTAGTGACTGATTATACGGGCATTTCAGAAATGATCGACCACGGTATCGGCGATCTTCAGACAGTATCCGCCCGTGCCATCAACGCCGGAGTGGATATGGATATGGTAAGCGAGGGTTTTGTAGGGACACTGAAGAAATCCGTTCAGGAAGGAAAAGTCTCTATGGAAACATTGAATACGGCTTGCCGTCGTATTCTGGAAGCCAAATATAAACTGGGATTGTTTGATAATCCTTATAAATATTGCGATCCGAAACGTCCGGCACGCGACATCTTTACCAAAGCCCATCGTGATGCAGCCCGCAGAATTGCAGCAGAAAGTTTCGTTCTTCTGAAGAATGACAGTCCCGACGGTAATCCGAACGGAAATCCGTTGTTGCCTTTCAACCCAAAAGGAAATATTGCAGTTATCGGTCCGTTGGCAAACAGCCGTAGCAATATGCCGGGTACATGGAGCGTAGCAGCTGTGCTCGACCGTTGCCCTTCTTTGGTAGAAGGATTGAAAGAGATGACAGCCGGAAAAGCGAATATCATGTACGCTAAAGGAAGCAACCTGATTAGTGATGCAAGTTACGAAGAACGGGCAACGATGTTCGGCCGTTCCCTGAACCGTGACAACCGCACCGACCAGCAGTTGCTGGACGAAGCATTGAACGTAGCCCGTCGTTCGGATATCATCATCGCAGCGCTAGGCGAATCTTCTGAAATGAGCGGTGAAAGCAGCAGCCGTACGGACTTGAATATTCCCGACGTACAACAGAATCTGTTGAAAGAACTTTTAAAGACAGACAAACCGGTGGTACTGGTGTTATTTACCGGACGTCCGCTTACGCTGAATTGGGAACAGGAGCATGTGCCTGCCATTCTAAATGTATGGTTCGGAGGTAGTGAAGCCGCTTATGCCATTGGTGACGCCCTCTTTGGTTACGTCAATCCGGGTGGTAAACTGACTATGACTTTCCCGAAGAATGTCGGCCAGATACCTCTTTATTATGCGCACAAAAATACCGGACGCCCATTGAAAGATGGCAAATGGTTCGAGAAATTCCGCAGCAACTATCTCGATGTGGATAATGATCCGCTTTATCCGTTCGGTTACGGCCTTTCTTATACGACGTTCTCTTACAGTGACATCGACTTGAGTCATTCTTCCATGGACATGAACGGTTCGTTGACCGCGGCAGTGGAGGTTACCAATACCGGAACATGGCCCGGCTCGGAAGTGGTACAGCTTTATATCCGCGACGTTGTGGGTAGCAGTACCCGTCCCGTCAAAGAGCTGAAAGGTTTCCAAAAGATATTCCTGGAACCGGGAGAAATGAAGATTGTCCGTTTCAAGATTGCTCCGGAAATGCTTCGATACTATAATTATGACTTGCAACTGGTTGCCGAACCGGGCGACTTTGAAGTGATGATCGGTACGAACAGCCGTGATGTGAAAACCGCGAAGTTCACGTTAAACTAAACTTTTATCACCTTGATTATGAACGATAAATATAAAAGAATAATAGAAATGAGTACACTTCCGCTCATGTTACTATTTCTATCCGCCGTTGCCCTGACTTTCCAGAGCTGTAAAGGGAAAAGCAAAAGCAACAACCTTTCCACAGCCACCGACTCGTTATCGGACGACGCCCTGATGGATACCGTCCAGCGACGGACTTTCCTCTATTTCTGGGAAGGTGCCGAGCCGAATAGCGGCTTAGCTCCCGAACGTTATCATGTGGACGGCGTTTATCCAGAAAACGATGCCAACGTAGTCACTTCCGGCGGCAGCGGTTTCGGCATCATGGCTATCCTTGCGGGAATCGACCGCGGTTACGTCACCCGCGAAGAGGGACTGGCACGAATGGAACGCATCGTTTCTTTCCTCGAAAAGGCAGACCGTTTCCACGGAGCCTACCCTCATTGGTGGTATGGTGATACGGGCAAAGTGAAACCATTCGGCCAGAAAGATAATGGGGGCGATCTGGTAGAGACCGCTTTCCTCATCCAAGGGCTGCTGGCCGTACACCAATATTACATCAACGGAAACGAGAAAGAGAAAGCCCTCGCCCAACGGATCGACCAGATTTGGCGGGATGTCGACTGGAACTGGTATCGGCAAGGCGGGCAAAACGTTCTTTACTGGCATTGGAGTCCGACGTATGGCTGGGAAATGAATTTCCCTGTACACGGCTACAACGAATGTATGATTATGTATATTCTTGCCGCTGCTTCTCCTACCCATGGAGTACCTGCGGCTGTCTATCATGACGGTTGGGCACAGAACGGGGCCATCGTTTCTCCGCATAAAGTGGAAGGAATCGAGTTGCACCTCCGCTATCAGGGCACCGAAGCCGGACCGCTTTTCTGGGCTCAATACTCTTTCCTCGGACTTGACCCGGTGGGACTAAAAGATGAATACTGCCCCAGCTACTTCCACGAAATGCGCAACCTGACACTGGTGAACCGTGCTTACTGCATCCGCAACCCTAAACATTACAAAGGTTTCGGACCGGATTGTTGGGGACTGACCGCCAGCTACTCCGTCGATGGATATGCGGCTCATTCGCCCAATGAGCAGGAGGACAAAGGAGTGATCTCCCCTACCGCCGCACTTTCATCCATTGTCTATACACCGGAATATTCCATGCAAGTGATGCGCCATCTATATGGTATGGGAGATAAAGTGTTCGGCCCTTTCGGATTCTACGATGCTTTCAGCGAAACGGACAATTGGTATCCGCAACGTTATCTGGCTATCGACCAGGGTCCTATTGCTGTCATGATCGAAAACTACCGGAGCGGATTATTGTGGAAACTCTTCATGAGCCATCCCGACGTACAGGCCGGATTAACCAAACTTGGTTTTAACACCAACAAGCAAGACGTGAGACAGAAATAAGAGGGAATCTCGGTGTGCGGAAGTGGTCTACTGACCACCTCCACCACCGGTGTTTCCACCTCCTCCGCCGCCACCTTTCACATCGTCATTGTCGATGCTTCGTGCGGCTTTCTTTACACTGGCTTTCAACTCTCCAAGCCGATAGCTAATACTGAAACCGTAATACCGGCTCGGATATTTGCTCGAACTCTTCGAAATAAAGTTAGCTCCTTCTGTGTGGTTATTGTAAGTTCTGTATTTCTCCAGAACATTGCTGCAATAAATATTCAAAGAAAGACGTTCTTCTTTCAGGAAAGAACGGCTCAATCCCAAACTATAATAACTATATCCTGAACCTTTTCCCTGCAAACTGATTCGGGGTGTGCTACCTCCGCCGTTCAGGCTCAAACGTACTTTTCCCGGTAAGGTCTGCTGAATTCCTCCATAAGCAGAAGCATTCCATCCATAATTGTGCAACTCTTGGGCAGGACTCCGCAAATCGCTATAATTGCCACGTCCATTGACATAAATTCTCGTTTTAGGAGAAGCGTTCCAGTTCAAATAAAAGTTCAATCCTGTTTCCCGGCTCTTTCCGATATTACCGTATGTGCTATACAGTGCACCGTAGGGAGCTTTATGCCCACCTTCAAAGATTTCTCCGTCTTTATCAGTAATCAAGCGACTGATTCTTTCAATTCCATTGTTATTGAAAGAATGACGCAAAGAAAGATTGATGTTGAACTTGGACGTAAAACTGCTGTAAGACAAGTCGAACGAATGACTCTTCTCACTCTTCAAGTTCGGATTTCCCTGACTGATAAACATCGGATTCTGATTATCGAAATAAGGATTCAAATTCCAGATACCCGGACGCCAGATACGCATATTATATCCACCACGCAAATTCTGCGTCTTTCCTAGTTTTATTCCCAAGGAAACGGAAGGAACCAGATCACTAAAATTCGAATCAAAGTTCTCGCCCGGACCGACCAGATACTTCACCTCTTGTATAGTTTGCTCATAACGTAATCCCGGTTTGAAAGTAAATCCCTTGTATTTCAGCGTATATCCGGCATAAGCAGAGAGAATATGATTCAAATGACGGTACTCGCTACTACGATTCTCATTATATGCATAGTTTTCACTTGCTCCCTCGGCTTCATAAAACCGATTATCACTGGAGTTACGTCGGAAAATATATTTGGCACCGGTTTCAATTGTATGCAACTTTCCAATCGGAGTAGTATAATCCACTTGGAAAGTCTGTTCCATCGTATTTGTCTTTCCGTCCGAATGGAAATTCTTTAATGACAATTCTTTGATGATATCCAGTTTATTCTCATCAGGCTCGATGTCCAGATAAGTATTATATGAATCATTCGTTTGGGGTTGGGAATTGATTTTATAAGAAAACGTAATCATCCGTTCTTTATTTTTTCGGGAAGTACGTTGATAGTCTATATTTCCGTTGATAGAATACCATGACCCTTTTCCATGATTGTCGGTTCTATAACGGTACGCAAAATCCTGTCGGTCAGCTCCGTGCATAATTGTATTTCCGTCACTGTTACTTTTGTCACTACTGCCGTACATTCCGAAAGCCACGGTCAGCAGCCTCAACGTATCAATCTCGTAACTGGCTTCCAAATTGCCATACTGGAAATTCCCTTTCGACTTGGAGCTACTTTCCGATTCCAGATATTTTTCATTCTCTTTATCCGGTTCGTAGTTTTCGCGATAACTATCGGAATAGCTGCGCGGGCTATTATTATAATTGTAGTTATAGTTGGCAGAAACAGTCAGTTTACCTTGTTTCACCATTGCGTAAGTGCCGGCACCTACTCCGTTATTATTAGCATTTCCTCTGAAAGTAGCCGTGTATCCTTCAAATCCGGAACCTACTGTGACGATATTCAGAATACCTCCGATACCTTCCGCATCATATTTAGCTCCCGGTGAAGTTATCACTTCAATATATTTGATTGTGTTTGCCGGCATACTTTTCAGCACTTCCTTCGGATTATTGCTCATCATATTATTGGGCTTTCCATTCACATGTATCTTGAAACTGCTACTGCCGTTTACTTGTACATTGTCTTCTCCATCCACCGTTACCAAAGGCACTTTCCGAAGCATCTCCAATATACTGTTCGATTTTGAGTCCGGGTCATCTTCAATATTATATTCAATCTTATCCACATCTACCTTTACCAAAGGTTTTTGTGCAACTACCTCCACTCCTTTCAATACGTTATTGGCTTCTGAAGAAATCATTGTGCCCAAGTCAACCTCCTTCACGGACGGTTTTAGAGTAAATTCCTTTACTATCGGCGCTTTACCAATCGAAGAAATGGTGATGATGTAATTGCCCGCAGCGACATTCAGTTTCTCCTGAAATTTACCATTCGCCCCAGTCACCGCCATCTTGACTGCTTTATCCGGAGCATTTTTCTTTGCTATTTTGATGGTAGCATACGGTTCTCCCTCTTGTGTTAAAGAATCAATAAGTACTCCTTTGACTGTATAAGAAGGAGCTGTGGATTTTTGTGCCCACCCCGCCACGGAGGTAGCGAATACGAATAGAATTAGTAGTAACAGTCTGTGTTTCATGACTAGAAATATATTAGTTTATGTTTATTAGACGCAAGACATTCAAAAATGCTGCAAATTCGAGAGCCAAAAGTAGTTGGTTTATCTACACTTACGAATTTTTCGGAGTTAAGAATATAAAACGAATGGATAAAAAATCTTACTACAGTATATTTCTAGTATTTTTAAACATTTCTATTTAGGGATATCTTTAAATATATCTATTCATGGGCATCTTTAAATTTTCTATTCAAGAGTACTTTTAGACATTTCCGCTCAACGGTATCGGTTATTCCTTATTTAAAAGGAGATAGAATGGTATTTACCGTCGTATCAACCATATCAGCCGCCTTAAGTGAGCGCAGATTCTTCCAACCCAGCAGGTACTAAAGTTCTCTTCATATTTCGTGAACACTTTCTCACAATCCCGGAGCCGGCTGTTTTGCCTTTTCATAGCTGTTTGTATCTCTTTCATTCGAGCTATTTGCTCTCTTTGATACAAGAGTTCTTTGTCTTGACAGCCAATAATTTCAGCATATAAGTTACAGATATTTGCTTTTTCAATACATAGGTCTTCCAATGTGTCGATATACTCGGCTGTAACTCGATCCTTATTCTGATGCAGGAATCCGATAAGGCTTTCTTCATCAACAGTGGTGATACCTTTCTCATACGACATTGGGAATCTTTTCATATCCGCCCAAAGCCAGATTACTTCTTTGTTGATTCCATACTTGGCCGCCGCTTCTTCTACGCTAATCCATTTTGGCATAATGCTTTTGTTTTAATGTGTTCCACAATAAAAATGGAGTATTATTTTGTTTATGTGGCACAACGTGCATCCACGTTTTCTGTATTTCGGGCGGACGGGGAATTGTTTAGGTTAGACTTTTAGGGGTAATCATAACCGACCGGACATAAAAAAGACGTGAATGCTGTTGCACCATTATCTCCACTCGAGGTCTTAGCATACCCTATAGAAAGACAATGATAACAACAGACATCCACGCCAATCGTTTATATATAACACATCTCCAACGGATATGTTGATATAAAGCCGTTCGCGTGGAATATCTGTTGAATCATCTCTCCTCTATATGAAATTGCTAAGTTTCGAGTGGGAGAGACAATACATTACATATTCCATTTAGTAATATATACCGCTTTCTACTAATTTCATCACGCTGATGAGCAGAAACCGTATGACAAAGATATACATATTTTTTTAAATGTGGTGGAAATATGGAAATAAATGCTGGAAGTTATGTATATTCAACAAGCCGACTCAATTGTAATTCTTGGAGGATTTGGTTTAGCACAGCCATATCCCTAAAATTAGATTCATTCCTGCACTGATTTGAGCCGAAATATGATCTCACAATATTTCACTAGAGATTTAAAAAGGTTCTTCTTCAAATTCCGTGCTACTTATTTATGTTCAATAACCTTATTCATGGCTATTCCGGGGTACTTTAAGATGCATATAGCTTGGATAATTTATTTGCTATTTCTAATATGCCGATATCCCTTTATCCATCAACCTTTCAATGAGCTTTACTAGCACGGAATTTGAAGAAGAACCTTTTTAAATCTCTAGTAAAGTGTTGTGAGATTATATTTCAGCTCATTCCTACACGATTTTACTCATTTCCGTACCGTTTTGATTCTTTTCACCACAGAGGACACGGAGGACACAGAGGTTATAATTATCTATGAATTAGAACTTTGAAACCTCTGCGTCCTCCGTGTCCTCTGTGGTGAAACAGTTCATTTATGCACCGAAATAAATCTATTTTTAAGGATGTGATTGTCCTGAATCAAATCCCCCAATTTCCAGACTGCGCCAGCAAGCTCTCTCATACATAAAAATGAAAATCCTCTTTCAATCTATCACCACTCTGTAAATACAATGAATAAAGAGTTTCAGAACGATGGTGATAGGTTGAAAGAGGTATTGACAAAATCAATAGGGAAAGAAAGAATTATACTTCCTCTACAATTTTCCAATCACCAATACTTCTTGTCGCACTATCGAAGTTAACTCCTACTTTTACAACTTTCCGATGATCAGGCTGATAAGGAATAATATACCCCTTACTATTTATTTGCTCCAGTGCTTCCTCCGGAGTTCCATCTACCTTAAATTCAAAGACATAAATGGCATCTTGCATCTTTACTACCACGTCTGCCCGTCCGATTGCACTTTTCACCTCTGTATCTACATACTGCCCCATCAAACGGAACAACAAATAGAAAATTGTCTGATAATGTTTTTCCTGCTTATTTTCCAAATCATTGGGAATTGAAGCAAAGAAAGACCTTATTCTCTCCAGACATTCGGTCAGTTTTCCGGCACGCAAATCCTTGATAAAAGAGACTACATAAAAGGTATTCTCACGGGCAGGTAAATGCACATACGCGGGCATAAGAGATTCTATGAATCCTTTCCGCACTTCTTTGTTAGGATAAGCCAATGTGTAGAGTTGGAACTCCGGATCATATCCCTTGATGGTAAGATAGCCGCTTTGATAAAGTACAGGAAGAGGATCGGTAATAACACTCGTTGGCGCATCAAACTGTTCTGCAGTAGCCGTTGCACCATCCAATTCGCGAATATCAAAATTACTCTGCTGCAATATATTAATTAAAAAAGTAGGTGTCCCGGTAGAAAACCAGAAATTGGCATATTTCTTCTGTGCAAAAGCATTGAACAAACTGAATGGATTGTAAATGTCTTCGCAGTTCTCACTAAAATGATACCCGTCATACTGCTGCTTCAAATGCGTACAAGCCTCCTCGTAGGTTTCATTATTAGCCTGTGCCATCATTTCAATATCAGTTTTCAATTGTGTACGCAATTCCCGTTCGGTTATGCCACAGATAGCACTATAATCATCTCTCATGCTGATATTCTGCAAATTATTCAGTTCACTGAAAATACTCATTTGACTGAATTTGCTAATACCTGTCAGGAAAAGGAAACGAAGATATTCTCCTTGCGCTTTCAAGGGACTAAAGAATTTCCGCATTTCTTCTCGAAGTTCATTTTGCAGTTCCGGCAAATGGTTACTGTCTAATAAAGGAGCATCGTATTCGTCGATAAGTACTACTACCGGTTTGCCCGTCTGTTCATAAGCACGACGAATCACTCCCCGGAAACGTTCCGCAGGCGTACCTTCTACTTCTTCCTTTCCATAGAGTTTTTCCCAATCGTATAGGTTCAGATTCAACTGTCCCAAAAGGTCGGAAAGTGCTGTGTACTTTGTCATACTGAAATCAAGGTGCAACACCGGATAGACATTCCACTCTTTCTCCAAACGCTCCATTGCCAAACCTTGAAACAAGTCCTTCTTCCCCCGAAAATAAGCATCAAGAGTGGACACCAGCAAACTTTTTCCAAAACGACGGGGACGACTCAAAAAATAAACCTTATTGGTATTAGCCAAACGATAAATCAACTCCGTCTTATCTACATAAACGTTGTTATTATTGCGTAAGTCTTCAAAATTCTGTATCCCTATCGGGTATATTCTGAAAGTAGTATCAGTAGTATCCATAATGCCTATTCTTATAAAATTGAAATGTAGACAAAGGTATATAAAAAAACAGATTTTTTACGCCCGGTAAATAAGAAAGTCAA